>JBDSME010000488.1:0-3239 GCA_039916065.1 Polyangia bacterium | reverse complement strand
TCACCATCCACAACCTTGCCTATCAGGGGAACTTCGACGGCGGGTCGATGTTCATCACCGGCCTGGGAAACGAGCACTACAACCCCCGGGAGTTCGAACACTACGGCGACGTCAACCTGATGAAGGGAGGAATCGCGCACAGCACCATGCTGTCGACGGTGAGTCCCACCTACGCAGGCGAGATCCAGACGGCAGAGTATGGTTTTGGCCTGGACGGCGTGCTGTCGGCGCGGCGGGCCGACCTGCGCGGGATCCTGAACGGCATCGATTTCGACGAATGGAACCCGGCCACCGACAAGCTGCTTCCGGCGACGTTCGATGCCCACAACCTGGCGGGCAAGACGATGTGCAAGGCGGCCCTGCAAAAGGAGGTGGGGCTGCCGGTGCGCGCCAATGTGCCGTTGTTCGGCGTGATCGGACGCCTGACGTCGCAGAAGGGGTTCGACGTTCTGGCGCACGCCTTGGAGTCGTTGCTGAAGTGGGATATGCAAATGGTGTTGCTGGGCTCCGGGGATCTGGAAGCGGAGCGGTTCTTCGCGGCGCTGGCCTACCAGCGCGGCGACAAGTTTCGCGCCTACATCGGCTTCGACGATGGGCTGGCCCATCGGATCGAGGGGGGCAGCGACTTCTTCCTGATGCCGTCGCGCTTCGAGCCGTGTGGCCTCAATCAGATGTACAGTGAGCGCTACGGGACCCTGCCCATCGTCAGAGCCACCGGGGGCCTGATCGACACCGTGGTGAACTACGAAGAGGCGAAGGGCACGGGGACCGGATTCGTGTTTGGCGATCTGACGGTGCTTGGATTAACCAACACCATCGGCTGGGCGCTGTCGACCTATTTCGATCGGCCAGCCCACATCGAGGCCATGCGTCGCGCTGCCATGGTGCAGGATTTTTCCTGGCCGCGTGCCGCCGGCGCGTACGAACAGCTTTATCAGGACGCCTACGAGCGCCGGCGCGGGCACGCTTTCGCGGCGTGACACGCGCGGGGGTTCTGCCGTGGCAGTCAATCCCATCGCCTAAACTTACGGCGGTCTCGGAACAGTTGCTGAGTCCATCGCGGCTTGCGGCCCGGAATGCATCTCGGGGAGCCACACGCGCGCCTTCTTGTTCTTGAAGAAGACGTAGAGCAGGTACGCGTCGAGGAGCATCGCAAGCGCGAACACCGAATATGACATCGGGCTGCGAACGAGCGTGAGCTCCGGCAGCACACGTGACAATCCGAAGGAGACCACCCAGACGTCGAAGGTCATGCAGATACGACGAAACGTCTCGGGATCGAGGCGCCGTATGAGGATCGTCCCCAGCGGGATTCCGATCAATACGCTGGGGACGATGAGCGGCATCATCGCCGTGCTGGCGTGGGTGAACAGCCCGAGGTGGTAGTAGGCGAGGGCGGTCAGGCCCGACTCGGCCACACGGATGAGGCCGAGCGCGGCTCGGAAGTCTCTCTTGACCAGCCCCTGGTTGTTGAACAGCACGGCCAGGGGAGGCCCGGAGATCGTCGTCACCGAGTACAGGAAACCGATGCCGGCGCCGAACGGCAGACCGAAACCTCGCTCCGAACGGATCGGCCGTCGAAGGCCAGCAGCCTGCACCAGGATGAGCGGCAACAAGATGGCGTAGGTGCAGAACTTGATCCAGGCGGGGTGGAGCGATGCCAGCAAATAGCTGCCGAGCAGGACGCCCGGCAGAAGGCCGATCATGATCGGGTAGACCCGCTTGATGACGGTGGGAACGCTGCGCCGATTGATGAACAGGACGAAGATGTTGATGGCGACCTCCACCAGCACCATCGTCGGGTTGAGAACTCGGTTGGTGTAGAACAGCAGCGCCACCGGAACGGTGAGCGACGAGAAACCGTAACCCAGCGCCCCGTTGACGATCGCCGCGAACAGCGTGATCCCGATCAGGACGAGTGAGGCGGTCTCCATCTCCATCGCGGCCAGGGGACGTCTTAGACCATTCCGGACCCGACGAACAGTGGTTTTGCGGAGGCCAATGCCTCAACGCGCTCCTGGTGGGCGACCACGGCTGCCGCGCGCCGATCGGGGGTCGCGCCATTCCTTCTCCCGGGCATTCAACAGCGCTCGGGGCGCTATGTTAAGGCACCGAGGACCATGGCGCTGATCATCTACGGGGCAAACGGGTACACCGGCGCGTTGATTGCGCGGCGGGCAGCGGTCCTTCGTGAGCAGTGGCCGGCCCAGGTGGTGCTGGCGGGGCGCGACGGCAGCGCGGTGGATGCCTTGGCGGCTGAATTGGGCATGGTGGGGCGGGCGTTCCCACTGGACGACCAGCGGTCCCTGGACCAGGAGCTGCGGGGTGCGCGCGCCGTCCTGAACTGCGCCGGCCCGTTCTCACGAACCGCGGCGCCGCTGGTGGCGGCCTGTCTGCGGGCGCGGGTGCACTACCTGGACATCACGGGTGAGCTGCCGGTCCTGGAGGCGCTGTCGGCGCGCGACTCCGACGCGCGTGCCGCGGGAATCACGTTGCTGCCGGGGGCGGGCTTCGACGTGGTCCCTTCTGACTGTTTGGCGGCGTACGTGGTGGGCCGGCTTCCCACGGCGACCGACTTGACGGTGGCGTTCGCGATCGATACCAGCATGTCCCGCGGGACGGCGCTGACCAGCATCGAGAACGCGGACGGCGGCGGATGCGTGCGTCGAGATGGCCAGCTGGTGCGTGTCCCCAGCGGCTGGCGTTCTCGGCGCATCGACTTCGGGCGAGGGCCCCGCGTCGCGATCACCATCCCGTGGGGGGACGTGGCCACCGCGTACCACACCACGCGCGTACCGAACATCGAGGTCTACATGGCGTTGCCCTGGGCGGTGCGGCTGTCCCTGCGTGTGGCGCGCGGCCTCGGGCCGCTGCTCGGCTCGCCAGCGGTCAAGCGGTACCTGTCGCAACGGGTGCGCGGCCGAGCCGTGGCTGGGCCATCGGCGGAGCAGCGCGCGACCGGCACCAGCGACCTGTGGGCGGAGGCGCGCGACGGCACACGCAAAGGGAAAGAAGGCGCGATGGTGCGCGCACGCCTCCGCACGCCTGAGCCTTACGAGCTGACCAGTTGGACCGCGCTAGACCTGGCGATGCGCGCCGCGCGCGGCGAGTTGCCGGTCGGATTTCAGACGCCGGCGCGAGCCATGGGCGCGGACTACATCGTCCAGTTTCCAGGAGTGGTGCGCCTGGACGTAGACACCTGAAGACAGCGCGTCACCTCGGGGCACCGCGGCCCCAGT
>JBDSME010000487.1:0-3130 GCA_039916065.1 Polyangia bacterium | reverse complement strand
TGACCTTTCACCAGCGACAGACCTGGATCTATGTGTCGTTGACCGGCACCACCAGGCGCGTCGACGAATGGATCGCGCCGCGCGACACGTCCGCCGACACGCGCGACGAGGGTATGTTCGCGCGAGCCCCCAGCGCCGATGCCAGCCGTCAGGCCGTCGAGGAGATCCCCGCGGTTGACACCGTGGGCGGCGTCTCCTCGCGCCCGCCGACGAGCGGCCCAGCGCCCCAGCCCGCGCCTGACGACAGCGATTCAGGTCCCGGCACCGGCGTCCATCCCGACGGCACCGCTCCGACAACCGGGCCGTAGTACAGCTCGTCTCGCAGGGGGCCTTCCCTGGCCCCTTGCGGCGGCGAAGCCGCTCTAGGGACAGGCTCCGTCGGTGCAATTGTCTGAGGGGGTGGTGCCCATGGGCATACCGCAGTCGCCGAGGTTGGTGATGTCGTACGTCTGACCGCCGCAGGTCAGGGTTTGGGTGTCCGTGGTGCTGTTCACGGTGATGGTGGCAACAGTGGCCCCCGCGGCGTTCTTGATGGTGAACGTGGTGTTGTCGCCGGCGCCAGTGAGCGGCAGGTCGGCCGACTCCGTAAAGCACGTGCTCCCCGACTTGCTGACCGTCCCCAGGAACGTTGCGCTCATGGTCGCGATGTTGATCATGGTGGTGAACGCTTCCTTGACGCCGTTGCTGTAGCAGCTGTTGATCGATGACGAGCCGGTCGTAGCGTTGGTCGTCGTTTGCTGCACGCAGGTACCTGAGGGCATGCATGAAGTGGCGAGATTGGCGAGGCAGGGGGGGACATTCGCGCACGCGCCGGTCGCGCCACCGCCACCCAGCGATCCACCCGAGCCGGTGGTACCGGTGGACCCTCCCTGGGATCCGGTCATTCCTCCGAGAGACCCGGACGCCCCCCCGCTCGAACCATTGTTGCCGCCCGCGCCGTTGCCCGAGCTGCTTCCGCAGCCCACCATGCCCAGCGCCAAGACGAAAGAGAGTGTGATGAACGCCCGAGGTCTCGAAGAAATAGTCATGATAGTCCTTAGGAATAGAGGAAATGTTGCCACTCATGACACAGCTTCCCGCCCTCCCAGTCAAGCGAGATCGCGCCGCGTGCGCCCTGCGATTGCAGAGCGTCGCGTAACCTCGTGTAGTCCGATGTCGTTCAGCCGACCAGGGAAGACGCGGTCGTGCCGTCCGTTCGTCGGGATATCATGGCGACCATGCAGATCAGTTTCCTGGTGGATCGCCCCGAGCTGGCGAGCGGATTGATCCCCGGATTGATCGAACACTGGCGGGACATCGTGCCCGGTCAGACGCGGGCCGCCCGGGAGCGGAGGTTTCGGGAGCACATGAACCGCGACGTGCTGCCCATCGCCTGGATCGCTCATCAGGACGGTGTCGCCGCCGGAACGGCATCCTTGCGGTCACACGATCTGGAAGGCCGCCTGGATCTAGGCCCGTGGTTGGGTGGCGTCTACGTCGATCCCCCTTTTCGGCGGCAAGGAATCGCGGCGGCTCTCTGTCGGGTCGTGGAAGAGAAGGCGCACGCCATGGGAATCACCCGCCTGTATCTGTTCACGCTGGATCAACAGTCTCTGTATGCCCGTCTGGGTTGGGAGAAGTTCGAAGGGGCCATCTGGCAAGGACGGGCCTGCGACATCATGTCCAAGATCCTCGGGGCGTGAGCCGCTAAAAGCGGCAGGAGACCGCGAGTTGCAGGATGGTGGCCAACTTCCGGTCGGAGTTGGGGGCGGAGGAGGAGCCCAGGTAGTAGAGGAGGGTCTCCCACTTGGCGGCGAATTCCAGATCGCTGAAGAAGCTGGTGGTGCCGGCCTCGGGAATGCGGAGGTAGGCCAGCTTGCCGCCGAAAAGGATGTTTTCCATCGGCGACAGCTCGCGGTCGCCGGTCCAGAACAGGCTGTTTGGACCCTGGAGGCGGTAGGCGAGGGCGTCTCGGTAGAAGATGGCGCCTCGTTGCGCGTGGACCCGGCCCCGTGCCGAGAACAGCAGGTACTTGGCCAGATACTGATTGGCGACCAGCTCACCGGTGGCGGCGTCCACGCCCCAGGTGTCGCGGTAAAGCCGTCCCATCGCTTGCAATGAGGTGCGGGTGTGAGGAAACCCGTAGGCGGCGCGCCCGAACAGGGCGAACCGCTGTCGCAAGCTGGGCAGGCTCTCCTGAGGCGTGCGGGCGGAACTGCCCAGCTCCACCTGCCGGTAGGGGTTCGACTGAAAACCATCGAGCACCTGCACGGTGGCGCCGCCGAGCACCAGCAGGCGCGGGGTGACCGCCCAGGTGATGGTCGGCTCGAGCGCGTCGATGTTCAGGCTGCGGGTGGCCGTCTGGGCGGACAGCGGCCCGGCGGTGCTCTTGAAGCAGTTTTGCGACGAGGGCAAGGCCAGCCGTTCCAGGGGACGGCCGGCGGCCTGATCGTTGTTCTGATCGCACACGCGGTCGAAGTTGTGGGTGTAGGCGAGCGCCAACGTCACCTGGTGGTCCAGCACGTCGCTGCGGGTGGTGACGGTGACGGCGGTGGACTTGTAGTCGCTCTCCCAGCCGTAGCTGACACTGCCGCTCAGCTCGGCGATGGGCCGGCTGTAGGACAGGCCGCCGTGGATCTGGTGGCGGACGTCCGAGAACTTGGTGGCGGTTGACACCGCGTCGACGCTGAACACCTTGGGCGTGGCGCCGCTGACGATGTCCACCGCGTACCCGGCCGCGAGCCCCACGCCGGAGCCGAAGGTCGCGCCCACATCGGTCTGGGGGTGGGTGACCGTCAGGTCGCACGCCCCGCCCTGGGCACACAGGCCGGTGCGCGACGCGGAGGCTTCCCGGAAGACGGTCACGCGCTGTGCGGCCTCGACCTCGGCGGCGCCAACCGCCCGCGCCTGGCCCAGAACCACCGGGCCGACGACCAGAGCGACCAGTACCGGCGCGCGAAAGCAGGTCCGACTCAGTTGCACCCGCAGCCTCCACCCGCTGTTCCGGCGCCACCAACCGCGCCCTCCCGGTTCGACAGCACATGCTCGTCGGCGGCGCGCTCCTGGGTGTTGCCGTCCAGCCGCATGGTGCGATCGGACAGCAGTTCGCGCTGGTGCGGTTTCACTCCGATGTTGCCGATGTTGCCGATGT
>JBDSME010000486.1:0-5229 GCA_039916065.1 Polyangia bacterium | reverse complement strand
CGCCGGTATCGACGGCGGAACCAGCCGACATGCCAAGCCCGGCACTGAACGCCGCGCGCGCCGCGGTTGCCGAAGCGAATGGGGCCTCGACCGATCCGCTGGCAACGACAGAAGGCGCCAGCGCCGAGGCGGCATACTCTGGATGAACGTCACTCTCCCAGGTCGCCAGGGCCACCGCCGCGGCCGCCGCAAGATCAGAGCAGGAAAACCCTCCCGGAAGGTGGCGCGTGCCCAACACCACCCCTTCGGCGGTCTCCAGCACGATGGCGATACCCGCCCCATCACGCGACAGCCGCGCCAGATCCGGGGGTGCGTGCCCAAGCGGCGCGCCCAGCAACCCATCGATTTGCACGGCCACTTCGTCCGGCCTGGGGCAGGAGGTTGAACCTTCCACCTGAACCACCCCGGCCAGAAGAGCCAACAGTGCCGCGGACGCCACGACCATCCCGATGTCATATCATCGGGCGCGCCCGGCATCGCGGGCTGAGGGCCTTTCCCCGGAGGCGCGCTAGTCTTCTTTGTCCAGCACTTGCGCGGTGGCGAGCAGGACGCGCAAGGTGGGGAGGCTCTGGTTGAGGAGGACGCGGACGGTGTCGTCGGAGGCTTCCTTGAGCTGCCGCTCCACCAGCGCGATCGCCTTCTCGTAATCAGCGGCCATCTGCCCGGCGAAGGCGTGGTCGTACGCTGCTCCGGTCTTTCCCTTGTAGGCCAGGTGCTCCGCGGGAATGTCCGTCGGGACCGGACCGAGCGCGTTGACACGCATCCCGCGCTTCTTCAGGAAGATAGTCAGCTTTTTTTCTTCCGCGGCGTGATCGCCCATCACCTTTTGGGCGAACGATTTCACCGCGTCCGTCCCCGCCCGGTCCCTTGCCATCTTGCCGACCTTCATCTCCACCTGATTGGTCGCGTGCAGCGTCTTCAGGAGTTCCAGGTCGGCGGGGGAGAACGGAGCGTTCGCGCTGGGCGCTTTTTTTGGCGCCGCTGGCGCCCCGCCGCTACCACCCTGGCCGGAGGCTGCCGCGCCAGCCGCCGGGTGAGCCCGCGGCAGCGCAAGGGCGAACGTCGACCACAGTCCCACCACGGTCGCCGCCGCGATACCGACAACCCGGGGATGCTTCCGATGCGTGATCATGCAAAGTGCCTTTTTCGTGAGGTATGGCGCGCCGGCGGCGTTACTCCGCGCGAACACGCGTTCACGCGCCGAAGGCGTCATTAAACACACCAATACCGACAGCCACAAGTCTGTCCGGCACGATTGCGCAGGGCAGGTCAGGGCCAAGCTAGCGCGTTCGGGCGATCTGCTGGCGGAGGTCGGTCAACTTGGCCTTCAGCTTGGCTTCGTTCTCGGGGCCGACGCGCAACAAGATCTTTTGCCCGGTGGAGCGCGCCTCCAAACCGGGGTCAGCGAACACGTACAGGTCGGGACCGGCAGCGGGTGCGTCCGGTGCCTGGACGCGCTTGACCTGGGGCGATGCCGTCACGTCGGGGGTGGCCAGCAGATGATCGATCACCTCCACCACGCGATCATTCAGGTACTTGCCCGTGAATCCCAGTTCCTCGTACGCGTGTTGCAAGACCGGATAGGCGCGGACGTACGCTGCGGCCGCGCGCTGGGCGTCGACGCCGTCCACGAGTCGCACGAAGGCGGCATAGCGCCGCGCGTTCACCGGACTGATGGTGCCCCCCGCCCCCAACGAGCCTGCTTCGCCTTGCCCTTGCCCTTGCCCTTGCACCTGGAAGGGGCCGGGGGTCCGCCGCACCGGCCACAGATCGGATGCGGCCTCGTCGGTGGCCAGGTTGTTGACGGTGGCGACCAGTCGGTGCGCGATGTCGTCGGTCAGAAGTAAGGACTGGACGGCCTTGTTGCCCAACAGACCCGCCAGCAGGTTCTTGAGATAGGCGTCAGACGACTCCTCCGGCCCACGCGCCGGCACGCGTTCGATGGGGTAGCGGATGTCGTGCGCCGCCGGGGGAGGCGCAGGCGGGGGAACAGCCGGCGTCGGGGCGGCCACAGGCGCGGTCAAGGAAGGAACGGCAGCGGCGGGACGCGTGGGATGCGCGCGTCTCCACCACAAGAAGGCGCCAGCGGCAGCCGCCAGCACCACGATGATCACCACCACCCGAGAGTTGGAATTCATGGCGTCCGCCCGGACGCGCAACCGCGTCCTGTCGACGAGGTTGACCCACGGAGCGGGTGCGGGTCAATTGAGGTCAAGTTTTCTCCCTCGACGGGTGGCCCGAACCAGGTTCCAAGGTGGGCGACGGCTGGGCGACGGGCCGACATGTGGGTTTTGCTGGCAGTGGGGCAGTGGGAATTGTCCGCTATCGACCGCGGTCTCCTACCGCGACATTTCTTATTCCGCGGCGTCGGTGCGGTGTACCATTGTCGAAACCAAATTCAAGCGGGGGGGATCGATGCTTATCAAGCAGACCAGAGACGAGAAGTCAGGGCGCGTTGCGGCCACCTACGAGGGGAAGAACGTCCTCGTGACCGGCGGATTCGGGTTCGTGGGAGGCCACATGACCCGCGTTTTGGTCGGCCTGGGCGCCCACGTCACGGTGCTGGATGTCCGCACCGGCGCCGACATCGATTCCATGGTTAACGATCCCGCGCACCATCTGCGCGACCGGATCAAGATCGTAAACGGTGACGTCGGTGACGTGAAGGCGGTCCGCGAGTGCCTGAACGAGGGCCGGTTCCACTTCATCTTCAACTTCGCCGCCTACGCCACCGTCATCGAGAAGGCGGTGGAGCATCCCCTGGACACCATCCAGGCGAACACCATGGGCCTGGTCAATATCCTGGAGGCGGCCCGTGCCCTGAAGGTTCGCCCCACCAGCATTTTTCACGCCTCCACCGACAAGGTGTACGGCGAGATGGATGGCGAGCCGTACGAGGAAGAGAAGACCCCCTTGCGTGGCATCGGCGTCTACGACGGCGCCAAGCTGGCGGCCGACGTCTTTGCTCGCACCTACCACGAAGTCTTCGGCTTGCCGACGGTGGTCTTGCGTATGTGCAACCTGTTCGGGCCAAGCGACTTCAACATCGGATACCGCCTGATCCCGCGGGCCATGCACAGCCTCTACGGCGGCCCGCAGCCCAAGGGCCCGGAGCTTTACTTCGACTCCATCGAGCACTGGCGCGACTACCTTTACGTCGACGATTGCGTGCGCGCCATCTTGCTGCTCGGTCACACCCCGGAGTGTCGGGGACAGGTCTTCAATCTGGCGGCCGCGAAGTTCACCTCCACTCCCGACCTGCTGAAGAACATCGTGCAGATCGCCTACGAGGTGGAAAAGGACCTCGATCCGCAGCGCGCCGAGGCCATCCTTCACAATGGCCTGTCGGTGAAGGTGCGGGCCTCCAACCCGAACGTCCTGACCATCACCAAGCAGCGCCTCAACGGCGACAAGATCAAACGCGTGACCGAATTCGAGCCGACCATCGAGTTCACCGAGGGGCTGCGCCGCACCATACGCGCCTATCGGGACTATTTCCTGTCCAAGGGCCAGACCTCAGCACAATGACTTACCAGTGGACGGGGCGTCCCTGCCTGGTGACCGGCGGGACTGGGTTCGGGGGCTCCCATCTTTGTGCCCGCCTGCTGGACCTGGGCGCGAAGGTGTACGTGCTGGATCGGGTCTTCCCGCACAATTCATTCCTCGCGCTGCAGGGGTTGGCGCCGCGGTTGGAATTCTTGCAGGGGGACATTCGCGATCTGGACGGTCTGCGCCTGGCCTTCGAGCGCTATCAGGTCGACACCGTCTTTCACCTGGCCGCCCAGCCCATCGCGCCCATGAGCAATGTACTGCCCATGGAGACGTTGAGCGTGAACGCGCTTGGGACCTACAGCGTGCTGGAGGCGATGCGAGGCAGTTCGGCCACCAAGCGACTGGTGTTCGCCTCCAGCGGCGCCTATTACGGCACCACCACCACCGATCGCGCCATTCGCGAGGACGACTCGCCCTGCGCGGCATCCAACATCTACGCACCGTCCAAGGTGGCCGGTGACGTGGCGGTGCGCGCCTACGCCAACATCTATGGCATCAAGGCGGCGGTCTGCCGCTTCATGAACACCTATGGCCCGGGGGACACCAACTTCAGCCGCATCGTCCCCCGCGCCATCCGCAACGTCATGACCGGGGCTCCCTACGAGTTTGGCGACCGCGACGACGGCACCACCCGGCTCGACTACCTGTACATCCGGGATATGGCGAACGCGTACCTCAAGCTGGCCGAGCACCTGGACACTGTCAGCGGGGAAGCCTTCAACTTCGGACGGGGGCACGCCGTCTCCACCCGGGAGATCACCAAACTGGTCAGTCGGGTCTTCGACAAGGGCGACCGCGAACCGCTGTTTCATGGCGCCGCGCGCGCCGTGCCGGTGGTCAAGTACCTCGACATCCAGAAGGCCAAGGAACATCTGGACTGGCAGCCCTCCACCTCGCTGGAGCAGGGGCTCAGCGAAACGGTCGACTGGTACCGGCGTTTCCTGGAACGGCTGTGACCGCGCGAGCTGCCGCTGCCGGGGCTGCCCCCCCGTTCCCGGTCTCCCTGGAACAGCTGCTGGCGGACGAAGCAACGCGCCGGCGTGAGTTCCCGGTTGTGGCCGAGCGCGTCTACCTGGCCCATGCCTCCGTTTGTCCGCTGCCCGCGTGCGTGGTCCGCGCGCTGACCGCCTATCTGGAACTGGTCGGCCGCGGCGGTCAATTCGAACACCTGCACGCCGCCGCGGAGAGTGGGGCGCGACAGATCGCGGCTGACCTCCTGGGGGCCACCGCAGACGAGATCGCGTTCGTCCCGTCGACCTCAGCTGGATTGAGCCTGGTGGCGGGCGGTCTGAGCTGGCGCGCCGGGGACAACGTCATCGTCGCCGAAGGTGATTTTCCGTCCAATGTCTACCCCTGGCTGGACCTGCAACGTCACGGGGTGACTCTGCGCTCGATCCCCAGGCGCCCCGATGGGGTGATCACTTTGGGGGACGTGGTGGCGTTGACCGACGAGCGCACCCGGCTGGTGTCCCTCTCATCCGTCCACTTCGTGACCGGCACCAGGCTGGATGTCGACGCGATCGGCGCCCATCTGAGGGCACGCGGGGTGCTGTTCTGCGTGGACGCCATCCAGAGCTTTGGAGCGCTTCCCCTCTCCACGCGCAACGTCGATTTTCTGACCGCAGACGCTCACAAGTGGATGCTGGGGCCCCAGGGGATCGGCATCCTTTTCGTCAG
>JBDSME010000485.1:0-3618 GCA_039916065.1 Polyangia bacterium | reverse complement strand
ACCGCTCCCGACAGCTCCCAGTGTCGGACCACCGCCCCGCCCCCCATGTGGGCGGTCGCCTCCAAGACAGCCAGAAAGACGGACTCTGGTATGGAGGAACGGTTGCCGGCCCTGTGCATCTGCTGCTCGATATCCAGCAGCAGGGTGCCGACCACCGGCTTGCCGACGTTGACCAGCAATCCCGCCAGGTAGCCGTTGGCTGCCTGATTGTTTCGTCCCAGCAGGAGACAAAGCTCGCTGCTGAGGACGGCGGCGCCGAGCGCGTGAGGCCAGATGCGCCGCATGGCTTCCTTCACCCGCGGCTGTCGTCCCTCCAGGGTGTCATGTGCCGCGAACTCGATCAGCGCGCTGTAAAGCCCCTGGGTTCCCAGCCGTCCCACCGCCATCTCCAGCGTGGTCGCGGGCATCTTGCTGGGGAAAGCGGCGCTGTTGGCCAGCCTCATGACCCGCGATCGCAACGTCGGCATCTCGCTGAGGATGTTGGCGGCGTCGGAGAATCCAAGCTGTCCACTGGCGGCCAGTTCGATGCAGCGCAGAGTGGGGGCGGGAAGGTCCGGCAAATCGACCTGCCCTGCGGCGATGCGGTCGAGCACGATGGTGGTGAGCTTGCCGGCCATGTCGGCGCCGGGAATGACCGCGGCGGCGTCCGGCGACTGCGCGACCGGCCGATCCATGCTGGTCGAAGACGTGCTCCGGGAAGCACCGGAGCCATGGGCGCCGCGGTCGTCCTGCGGACCCCTGGCGGGGGATCCGTCCCGGGACCCGGGGGTACGCCGGGGACCTAGATTGGCGGTGGGAGCCGCGGCCGCCCGCAGCTGTCCCGACTGCCCGGGCCGACCGGGAGGAAGCGCCATTCCCGGGCCGTGAGCCTTCACGCCGAAGATGGGACTTTGCGCGCGCGCCGTCGGCGCCAGAACGCGCTCCAGGGCTTCGCGCATATCCCGCGCGCTCTGGTAGCGATCCTTGGGGTTCTTTTGCATGGCCCGCAAGACCAGGTCATTCATGGCGCGCGACACCGACGAATTGATCACGCTCGGTGGCACGGGCGCTTCACTGACGTGACAGACGATGAGACGACCCAGCGTGTCGCCGGTGAAAGGCAGCAGCCCCGTCAGCATCTGATAGATCACCACGCCCAGGCTGTAGACGTCGCTGCGGGTGTCCAGGGCCGCCTCGCCCAAGCACTGCTCCGGTGACATGTACGACGGGGTGCCCATCACCGACCCGGTCTTGGTGTGGTGGCCCACGGTGCTGTCGGAACCGAGCAGTTTGGCGATCCCGAAATCCAGGACCTTCACGAAGTCCGGGTAATCGGGGTGGGCCCGCAGGAAGATGTTTTCGGGCTTGATGTCTCGGTGGACCAGTCCCTGCTCGTGCGCCGCTCCGAGCGCTGACGTGCACTGCTTCATGATGCGAACGACCGACGCCTCGTCGAAGGTGCGAACGCGGGTCATGCGTGCGGCCAGAGTTTCGCCCTCCAGATACTCCATCACGATGCAGTACAACGTTCCGAAATGACCGAAGTCAGTCACCTCCACGATGTTCGGGTGGCGGATGTCGTTCACCGCGCGGGCCTCGGTGAAGAATCGAGACACCACCTCTGGATCGGCGGCGATATCGGGGTTCAGGATCTTGATCGCTGCCTTGCGTCCAATGAGCGCATGCTCGGCCAGGTAGACACACCCCATCCCACCCTGGCCCAGCTCCGCGAGCAGCGTGTAAGACCCGATCTGGCGCCCCACCATGCTGCCGCCGCCGACCACCACGGTGTTCGGCGAGGCCGCCGCGGGGGACGGCCGAGCCTGGAGAATCGTACCCATCTACCCTGGATATTCGGTTTTTTTGGGGCCTTCCTAAAGGTTTGGCTCCAGTTCTCCGACAGAAAAATGGCGTGGAATCCCTGATGACGATTGGGGCGGGGACGGGGACGGCGGGGGCGGGGACAGTGGCGGGGGGCGGCGTCGGAGGCGGCGGGGGCGGTGGGGTCGCGAATGGGATTGCCAACGGGGTTGGAAGTGGCAGCAGCGGCGCCGGGCTCACCACAGGCGGTGACCCGGCGCCTTCTGCTTCCCTCGACCAGGTCATCGCGGCAAGTGGGGAGTTGCGGACGGAGGTCTGCGCTCGGATCGCGGACGGAAAGGTCAATCTGCCGCTGTTGCCCCAGGTGGCCAGCCAGGTGTTGATGCTGGCGGCGAACGCCCAGGCGGATGCGGCCCAGCTCTCCGCGCTCATTCATCGGGATCCCGCCCTGGCGGGGCAGGTGCTCCGCATAGCCAACTCTGCTGCCTACCGGCCAAGCATGCCCATCGTCTCTCTCCAGCAAGCGGTGGCGCGTTTGGGCTTGAACACGGTCACCGAGATTGCGCTGGTGGCCTCCCTGCAAAGCGGCACCTTCAAGGTGCCGGGCTTCGAAAGGGAGCTCAAGACACTGTGGCGTCACGCCATCGCATCGGGGCTCTTTGCCAAAGAGATCGCCCGCCTGCTTCGCTCCAACGTCGAGGCGGCGTTCCTGTGTGGCCTGCTTCACGGGGTGGGAAAACCTGCTCTGCTGCAGGTGGTGGCCGATAGCGATCGCAACCTGCGGCACACTGAGCAGACGAATCAGGCGCGAGCGCGCGTGCCAGTCGCCGCGTCGAGACCGCCGTCGGATCGGCAAATGATCGCTGCGCTGCTGGAAGAATTGCACACCGCCGTGGGTCTGCGTATCGCGGCGGCGTGGGGACTTCCGGGCCCGGTGGTGGCGGCCATTGGCACCTACGCCACGTACCACGACAGCACCACGGTCGCACCGGAGGCGATGATCACCTGTCTGGCCGATCGGCTGGCCACCGACCTCACTGAACCGGGCCGCTTCGACGGCAACTCTTTGCGCGATCACCCGGTGTTCCGTGACCTCAATCTGTACCCCGACGATGTCGCCGCCTTGCTGGCCAGGCGGCCCCACGTCGGGGCGGTCGTCGATTCGATGACGACGTGATGGCCGGCCCGGTGGAGGTCCAACGCTGCGAACTGCTGGTGATCGGCAGTGGCCCCGCCGGTCAGAAGGCCGCGGTGGCCGCCGTCAAGGCGGGGCGCCGGGTGATGATGATCGAGCAGGAGCGCGGGGTCGGTGGTGCCTGTGTGCATCGCGGAACCATCCCCAGCAAGACCCTGCGCGAGAGCGCCCTGCAACTGACCAGGGTGCGGCGCCACGCCGCGTTGCTGGAGACCGTGCCGCGCCACGGGATGGAAGTGGCGGCGCTGATGACCCGCCTCGAGGAGGTGGTGGGCGCCCACGTGGCTTACATGGGTCGCCAGATCGATCGCAACGGGATCGAACGCCATCATGGTCGGGCGCGCTTCATCTCGGCTCACGAAGTGGAGATGCTCACCGTCGACGGGCGGTTGACCCGCTTTTCGGCTGAGATCATCTTCATCGCCACAGGTTCGCGCCCCCGCAACCCGCCCGAAATTCTCATCGATCACGAGAACATCCTGGACAGCGACTCGGTGCTGTCGATGCTCTATCTCCCCTCGTCGCTGACGGTCCTGGGAGGTGGCGTGATCGCCAGTGAGTACGCTTCTATCTTTGCGGCGCTGGGGGTTCGCGTGACCATGATCGACAAGGCCGATCGCCCC
>JBDSME010000484.1:0-3301 GCA_039916065.1 Polyangia bacterium | reverse complement strand
CATCCGCGCAATCGGCCGCCGCGCAGACGCCGCTGATACAGACGAAGTTCGCGCAGTCGCCTCCGTTGCCGCACTTCTTGCCGGGCACACAACCGGCGCACGAACCGCCACAGTTCAGATCGGATTCGGTGCCGTTCCTGATGGCGTCCGTACAAGACGGCGCCACGCACTTGCCCCCCGTGCAAACGCGGCTCTGACAGTCGGCTCCGACCAGGCACAGCTTGCCCGTCAGGCACGGGCCGCACCGTGAACCACCGCAATCGACGTCGGTCTCCAATCCGTTCCGCGTGAGGTCGGCGCAGGTGGCGCTCTGGCAGATGCCGCTGGTGCAGATACCGCCGGTGCAGTCCGTGGCGACCACGCAGGCCTTTCCGTTGCCACATGGGCCGGGGCAGGTGCCCCCACAATCGACGTCGGCCTCGGAGGCATTCTTGACGCTGTCTCCGCAACTTGCCGCGGCGCAGGTTCCACCTACGGCACAAACGCTACTGCCGCAGTCACTCGACTGACCGCAGGCCTGATCGGCGGCACAGGAGGGGCAAGACCCCCCGCAGTCCACCGCGGTCTCCGTCTGATTTTTCACGCCGTCGGTGCAGCTCGCCACCCCGCACTTTCCACCCAGGCAGACGCCGCCCACGCAATCGCGGCCCAGGGCGCAGCCCGCCTGCGGTGGACAAGCGGCACAGTCGCCGCCGCCGCAGTCGATGTCCGTTTCAGCGGCGTTCATCGTCCTGTCCGTGCAGGAGGGCGTCTCGCAAGTTCCGGCGGTGCAGGTTCCGCTGGCGCAATCCCCGATCACCTTGCAATGCTTTCCCTGCTGGCACGGCGCACAAGACGCACCGCCGCAGTCGATGTCGGTCTCGGCGTCGTTGACCATCTGGTCGGCGCAGCCTACCGTCTGGCACACGCCTGCCGTGCAGACGTCGGCGGCGCAGTCGTCGGGAACTGCACAGCTCTTGCCATTCGCGCAGTGGGTGGTGCAGGTGCCTCCACAGTCGATGTCGGTCTCGGCGCCGTTCTTGAGATGATCCGCACAAGTGGGGGCCGCCGGCGCGATGTTCGGTTCATCCACGGCCGGCGCATCCACGGCCGCCGCATCCACGGCGCCGCCCCGGTCCTCCCTGCTACTGGCCGCGTCGGAACGGGAGTACACGGCGGAGCTCTTACCGGCGCACCCGACGCCGGCCGCCACCAGGCAGAGAGTGACCCAGATGAACAATACGGGAACGCTGATCCACCGGGTCAGGTCGGAAGGCGGCACCCATCGCTTTTCGATAGGCAAGAGGCTGCTCGAAGGGCACCGCGATCTCATCTCCTCCTCCTCCTCCTCCTCTTGCTCTGCTCCTGGTCACGTCACACGTGACCGTGTCGACTGCAGCCGATTATAGGCGCAAACCCAATCCGAGCAGCGCGTCGACATTGAACATCACGTGAGGAACGCCCATGTTCGCCGTCAGCGATCCAAGCAAGGCCAAGGACCCCAATTCGTAAGCGAGGCCGCCGCCCGCCGCCATCCAGAAAAGGCCGCCACGAACGGTGTCGACGCAGGTGTCAGTCCCCTTTTCGCCGCAGCCAGTTGACGCCGCCGCCTGGTCGGGAGTCTTGTTGATGTTCAGGGTGACCACCTGGCGGATGCTTCCCACGCCCAACCCTCCCGTGACGAACGGGCGCAGAGGCGCCGTCCCCAGGAACCAGTGTCCCTTGGCGAACACCGCGAGGGCCGTGGAAGGCGCCGTACATGAGGGGACACAAACGCCGCCGTCCGGATCGCCCTTGACGATGGTTGTCCCCGATATCACCTGCAGTCGCCCCTCCAGCGACAGCAGCAGTTGCGATGACAGGAAATATCCTGCCGCAACGCTGACGTGCCCCAGGCGAGCAGGCGCCAGCCCTCCGGACCAGTTGTTGTCGGGGAGGCCGTCGCCATTCGAGTCGAGATCTCGGTTCACTTCGAGGTGTCCCTTGGCCAGACCCAGCCCCGAACCCAATCCCAGCGACAACCAAAATTTTGGGGCGCTCTGGCGGCCACTCTCTTCTTCTGCTTCCTCTTCTTCCTCGGCCACTTCTTTTTCGGGCTGGTCGCTCTTGCGGGCGGCCGACGGCGGGGGGGGCGCGGGCACCCGGTGTGAGGGCGCCGCCACGGGCGCTGGCATGCTGGCCTTGGTCTCGTCGAAGACCGTCTGCACCTCGGGATTGAACAGACCGGCGGGCGCGGTGATGCGCGGGTCGAGCTTCAACGCTGCTCTGAAGTGCTCCACCGCCGGGTCGTGTTGCTGAAAACCCGCGATCAGCAACATTCCCAGATTGAGGTGCGTCCGCGCCGTCACCGCGTTGTTCTGCGAGCCGCCCTTCTCGCTGGCTTCCAGCGCCTGTTCCAGCAGGGTCTTGGCCTGATCGAAGTTCAGGTTGTCGAAGGCCTCCAGCGCCTGCCGGTTCAGCCGCGTCGCCGCCGCCGTCGCCTGGTCCTGTGCCAGAGCGGTCGAGCTGGGAAGGCCGCACGTCAAAAGGGCCATGACCACCAGCAGGGCCACGCGCCCAACACGGTTGGCCACCGTGGCGATTGTCGGTGTACGGGCGCTGATCACGAAGGGCTCGGGGGCGAAGGAGAGACACACGCGGGGAGGCAAAGGAATGAACACCGCCTCTTTGAACGTTATCACAGGTCGCGATTCGGTTTTTCGCCTGGTGCGCCGGTTGACCAACCGCGGGCGGCCCTGACTGTTGACTCAAGGTCAATAGGGGGTAGGTTAGAAGGCTGATCCGATAAGCGCGCGCGGGAGGACGTCATGGATGCCTTCGTCAAGCTCGGTCGTGCCAGCGGTTGGGTCGGGGTGGGATGTTTGTTCGCGATCTCCTGCGCACAGGCGGAGTCGCCGTCGACGCCTCGCGGCGGCGGGAGCACCGGAGGACGAGCCCCGACGGGCAGCGGTGGTGGTCTGGGCAGCGGTGGCTTTTCCGGAGCCGGCGGTACGACGCTGACCGGTGGCTCAACAGGAAGCGGTGGCGACTCCACGGGAGGCGGTGGCCCTGGCGGAGCCAGTCGACAGGGGACCGGAGGGGTCCCGGGCGGGGGTGGCGCGAACCAGGCGGGGAACCAGGCGGGCAACCAGGCAGGCAACCAGGCAGGCAACCAGGCAGGTACGATGGGCAGTGGCCAGGGCTCTGGGGAGTTCCGGGCCCTGACCTATAACGTGGCCGGGCTGCCCGAAGGGCTCAGCGGCTCGGAGCCGTCCGTGAATACGCAGTACATCAGCCCGCTGCTGAACGACTACGCGCTGGTGATGGTGCAAGAGGACTGGAA
>JBDSME010000483.1:0-3944 GCA_039916065.1 Polyangia bacterium | reverse complement strand
AGCGGGAGTTGCGCCGGCAAAACGAGGATCTGTCCCGCACTGTTCGCTTCAGCGAGATGTTCGTGGGTATCTTGGGGCACGACCTGCGCAATCCCCTCTCCGCCATCGCCACGGCGGCCAGTCTGCTACGGCGGCGCGCTGATTCGGAAAACGTCGCCAAGCCGGCAGGACGTATTCTCAACAGTGCTGCCCGCATGGGGCGCATGATCGATCAGTTGCTGGACTTCACCCGTATCCGCCTGGGTCAGGGGATTCCCATCGAGCAGCGGCAGAGCGATCTTGGGGAGATCTGCCGCATGGCTATCGACGAGGTGGCGTCCGTGGCGCCCCTGCCGGCGGTGGAACTCAAGCTCACCGGAGACGTGTTGGGGTCGTGGGACACGGACCGGCTGCTGCAACTGATCTCCAACCTCTTGAGCAACGCCGTGGTGCACGGCCGGGTGCGCGGTGCGGTGTCCATGCAAATCGATGGCGCGCACGACCAGAGGGTGGTCCTGGACATTCACAATGCGGGCGTGGTCCCCGATGGAATGCTGCCCTTGTTGTTCGAACCTTTTCGCAGCGGTTCCAACAAGAAGACCGAAGGCTCGCAGGGGCTGGGACTGGGACTTTTCATCAGCCAGGAGATCGCCCGCGCTCACGAGGGAAACATCGACGTCACCTCGTCCGAGGCGGAGGGGACGCGGTTCACGTTGATGCTGCCTCGCGTTCCCCGTGGTCCGAGGCCCGTCTTCGCACTTACGGAAGAGCGGTCCTAGTGGAAACAAGAACGGTGCTGGTGGTCGACGATGAACCGGACATCCGCGACTCGTTGAAGGACGCCTTGGGCGACGAGGGATACGCGGTGCTGGGTGCGTCCAACGGCCAGGAGGCGTTGAGCCTGCTGCCGACCTTGCGTCGGCCCTGCGCCATCATCCTCGACATCATCATGCCTGTGATGAGCGGAACCGAGTTCTATCAGAAGCTCCGGGCCAATCCAGCGATGGCCGACATCCCCGTCCTCATCTCCACCTCCGACCCCTCGCGAGCGCCGCAGAGCGTCCCGATAATGAAGAAGCCGGTCAACCTGGAACGGCTGCTCAGCGTGGTGGCCGCCCTGTTCTAACCGGGAACCGGGTTAGCGGAGCCAGGGCCGAGCAGGGGAATCATCTCCACCACTGACAGATTCAGCGCGCATCGACGTTGACGTCGGTTCCTTGCCCCACCTGCGGGTCGGGCTGGGAACCTTGGAGCGCGGCCATGCCGGCGTCGGCCGGCGGCGGCAGCAACGCCTGGTTGGTGAGTCGAAGAACGTTCGCCACCAGGCCCACGGCCTCGAAAGGTGGGAAGACCGCTGCCGCCGGCGGCGAATCGTCCGGCACGGTGACGAGCGCCAGTTCCAGGCGGCCCGCTGCCGCCCGGGTCTGAACGACGGTCATCTCGGAAGCGGGCCATCTGGCGGAGAGTCTGTTCAGCCGCTCCTGAGCCAACGTCACGGGCACCTCCGCACCCGGCCAGGTCACGGCGACCGCCACGCGGGCCCTGTTACCCGTTCCCTTGGCACGCGCATCCAGGGCCACCGGTCCGCTGCCAGAGGGTGGGCTGGCGCCAGCGCCGCTGTCGACCTGCTGGACGGTGAGGGTGGCCTCCCAGGCCGCCGCTCCATCCACCTTGATGAACAAATGAAGTGGATCCGTGCCATCCAGACGCGCATCGAGCCAGGCCTGCCAGGGCGTGCCTGGTCCCGCGCCTCCCGCCGCCGCCCCCGTCACCAGCCCTTCGATATCGCCTTTGATCGCGCCCAGAATAGACCGGCGGTCACCGGCGCCGCCCCCGGCTGGTCCAGCGCTGCCGATGCTGCCATTTTCGACGCTGGTGACTTCGACCTGGGCCGGCGGCAACGCGTTCACCCATCTCTCCAGTTCACCCGCACCAGGAACGATCCGCAGTTGAGGGTGAACCAGACGCACCCTCACGCGGGGTGCGGCGCCCCGCAGTTCCTGCAACTTGCCGAGATGGATCTCCAGGCGATCGGCCTCCAGAGTTTCTCCGGACGGTCCGCGAACCACGACGTCCCGGAAGGTGAACGACGGCGGAAACAGGAATACGTCCAGATCGCTGAACGTGGTCCTGGCCGTGCCGCTCAGGCCATCAAGGTGACTCCGAACTGCCTTTTCCAGCAAGGGATTCAGGGCGACGCGACCGACCAGCAAGGGCACCGCCACGAAAGTAACCATCAGCCAGAACGGCCTCCTCCACCAGGAGCGGTAAAAGCTTTTGACAATGCGGCGGGTGTTCATTCGGCGCGGATTCATCTCGCCACCAAACCTTCAAGGGTCAGGCCAATCGGCCGGCGGTTTCCGGTCCTGCCCAGGGCATCAACGCGGTCGGAAACCGCTTCAGCCGTTACCTTGTCGTAGCGCGTGTCTGCAAATCTTCACGTCCGCTCGCCCCCTGTCAGCATTCGGATTCACCGCCGTTGGCCGTCCCCACCCTCTCCTCGATCAGCTTTGCCAGGTCAGAGATCCGGAACGGCTTGGGCAAGAGGGGCGTCATGGCCTTACCGATGAACTCCGCTGTCGCCGGCGTGAAGGCCCCGCCCGTCATGAACACAAGGTTGGGCAAAATGTCAGGCCACCGTTCCTTGATGGTCGCGTACACCTCCGGCCCGCTGACCACCGGCATCAACACGTCGCACAACACGAGATCAAACCGCTCACCCGCCTGAAACCTCAGGAAGGCGTCGGTAGCTCGGTTCACCACCACCACGTTGTGCTCCGCCGACAGCGCGCTGACCACCACCCGGCCAATCGCCACCTCGTCGTCAATGACCAGGACCCGCGCCCGCTTCACCCGCCGCGCCACCCTGCCGAACGGTTCCGGATCCGTCACGTGAGCGCTCCCCGTGACCGCCACCGGCAGCACCACGCGAAACGTCGTCCCCTTGTCCACGTCGCTGTCCACCTCGATGCGACCACCGTGGTCGGTGACCGTTTGGCGACTGATGGACAGGCCCAGGCCGGTGCCGACCCCGACTGGTTTGGTGGTAAAAAATGGCTCGAACACATGGGCCAGGATCTCGGGCTCGATGCCCTTGCCGGTGTCACTAATTTCCACCACCACCACCTCGTCGTCGTCGCGAACGAAGGTGGAGACAGTGATCTGGTGGCGCTCGGCGTCTCCCTCCGCGATCGACTGCGCGGCGTTCACCAGCATGTTCAGAAACACCTGACCCAACGCCGCACCGTTACCCGCTACTGGCGGCACGACGGCACAGTTCTTCACCAACCGCGCGCGGTGGCGAATCTGGTTCCAGGCGATGGAGATTGATTCTTCGAGCACCTGGCGAACATCGAGAGGTCCGTGATCACCCGGTCCATGACGCGACAGCCGCTGTAAGTTGCTCACCGTCTGGCGAATCCGCTCCAGACCGAACTGGCAGTCACCCAGCATCTCATTGAGGACCGCCAGACGTGCTTGAAACGGCTCCCTCTCCGTCAGCACCAAGGTGCCGTTCGCGGCATCGGAATCCATCGCCTTCAGCCTGATCAGCGACTGATTCAAATTGAGGATAGCGAAGGTGAGCGGGTTGTTGATCTCGTGTCCGACGCCGGCTGCCACACGTCCAAGCGACGCCAGCATCTCTGCCTCCTCCAGGCGCGCCGACATCTGGCGGCGCTCGGAGTCAAACAAGATCCGCTCGATGGTCCGCAACAAGGTGCTCACATCCAAAGGCTTCTGCAGATACGCCTGCGCGGAGATGGTCACCGCTGGCGCACTGCGATCCGCGGACACCGCCACGACGGGGATGTATCCAAGGGTGGGATCGTCCTTCTGAATGGCGCGAAACTCCCATCCGTCCATCACCGGCATTCTCAGATCAAGGACGATGATGTCAGGCAGACCGACGCCCGAGCGCAAGCGGCTCAGTGCCTGCGCGCCGTTCTCGGCGAAGGAGACTTCGT
>JBDSME010000482.1:0-2697 GCA_039916065.1 Polyangia bacterium | reverse complement strand
GTGCACGTCCCGCTCGGGGCGCAGTAGGCGACCAGGGCGGTCGCGTTCGCCAGACAAGAGAGGCCGGGACAGCTCAGCCCATCGGTGCCCAGGGCGGCGTCGGCGGGGACGACGCCGCCGTCATTCGACGAGGGATTTCCGCCGCCACTGCTGCCGCACCCGGCGAGAAGGAGCGCGGCCGCGAGCACAAGCGCGACCGTAGTGAACCGCCCCCGCCTGCCCATGCAGGCCGACGATACCACCTCGAGACCCGGTGAGTGTCAAGGTAGTTGGGAGCGGTCACGGTGTCGCAGCAGCTTCCGCCCGTGCTGGCTACCATGTCCATCCGAGCCGGGGGGTCTCCCGCTGACGCCAGGGAGGCCTGAGTAGGACCCCCCCTACTAGCTCACCCCTGGCTCATGCGCATCGTTTCCGGCCTATCCTCACGCAAAGAGGACAAGCCTTGCAGGCAGGTGGTCTCGCCCGTGTTAATGCGACGAAGCGCACCGGGTGAGACCGTCCAGAAACCGATCGCGCACCACCTTGTAGCTTGCCAGGTCGACGAACTTCCGCACTTTGGGGTTCTGGTTCAGCATGTAGATGGAGGTGACGACCTGTTTGCGGTCTTCGAAGATCATGTAGACCCCGACGACCCCACCCACGTCGATCGCAGTCTTGTCGATCCCGTGAACTTCCATTCCATTCACCGCCGCCGACCAATACGTCACGCTATCGAACTTGGGCATGCTCTGCTGCATTCGCACCAGGAAAGCTTTGTCGGCGGCGTACTCCGTGGGAGCGGACCGCTCCACCTTCACATTGGCGAACGGAGTCTCGGTCCCTCCCTGGGCGTAAAGGAGGCGATAACCGTCGACCACGGAAACGCGTCGCGATTCAGTGCCGAAGTTCACTTCGCGAAAAGTCTCCCGGCCAGGCCATCGATCTGTGTGGACGACGCGCACGTCGGGGTCAGAGGACTGGCAAGCCAGATACGGCTGCAGCACAGGGTCTGGCTTGCGCGCCGCCTGCATCCCGGCGCATCCGTCTGCGGCGACAACGACCAAAACCAAGAACCGGCCCAGAGAAGAAAACGATGCGCGTTGCCCCAGCATGGGTTCTTGTCCTTCGTCGTGGGTGAGTGCGCTCAAGATGGAGATGCCATCTGAAGGCGATGATACCGTACCGGATCCTGTTGCTGAAGGGGAGTTGACGACCACGGACGGACGGCCGGTAGCCGGGACTTGTCAGCGCGTCGTTGACCATCAAGGTCTTCGCCGGCCCCGACGCCGACAGCTACGCCAATATGTCCGTCTCGCTGACTTGGCCTCACGGCGGTCCGAGGTTCCAGCCGAATCCCATGCGCTTGCATTTCTTTGCCGCCAATCGTCTCACCTTGCACTCGATGAGGTACTTGACCTTGCCGAATACTCCGAACCGAATTGCCGACGCGGAAGTAGTTCACCCAAAAGCCGACTGGGCTGAGATGCTGAAGCGTTCTCGTAATAGATCGACGAACTGGTGGTCCTCGTCCCTCGCCTTCAGATCTGCCATTCGGCTGCACCGCGGCCCGTTTGGTCGGGCGGGGATGTTCTACCGACGGGCGACGGCGCCGGCGGCTTCACCGTCGGGGGAAGCGATGACGACGGTGTAGCCGTCGGGGTCGGCGATCCACAGTTCGCGGTGCTGCGGATTGGGGTTGACGTGCACGTCGCGAATGACGCGCGCGCCGAGGTCACGCGCGCGCACCACGGCGGCGTCGAAGTCGTCGATCTCGAACCACAGCAGCACGCCGTTGCCGACCGGCTGAGCAGGGTCTGCCATGCGACCGTGGTGGTGGTCCACATCCCAAGCGTGCAGCTGAAGGATGAGACCGTCGCTGCCCCACTTCGTGTGATGCAGACGTGGGTCGACCAGGCGCTCGTACTCGAAGCGAGCGTGCCGGTCCTGCGTCTCGCCGTGGCCACTTCCACACCCGAGGAGACGCTTATAAAAGCGGCTCGAGACCGCGACGTCACGAACCACGATGAGCGGTTGCGCGCGCATGATGCGCCAGTCTAGCAGAGGCTGAGTGCTTGCTAGCAGCCTGTCCCCGTAAACGGGCAGGCTGCATACGGGGACCTGCACGCCCTGCCTCCCCACCTCGCGCCCTTCGGTCGCGACCCCTAGCGGTCGCGCCGCAGGCGCGAGGTGGTGGGGGTGGGTGGTCCGTCCGCGTATTGCAGACCGGCCGAGTGAAACTCGGACGGGCTGCTAGCGCCGCCGGTTAAGGACCACGCTGACGTTGCCGCCGTTGCTGTTCGCTGTGACCAGGTCGACGTCGCCGTCCCCGTCCAGATCCCCGGCCGCCAACGACAGCGGCGCCGCCCCACCGGCCCATCGGGCAGGGGCATCGAACCCGCCGCTGCCATCGTTGACCAGGGTGATCAGGTTCCCCGTGGTGGCGCTGGCGATCACCAGATCCAGGGCGCCGTCTCCATCCAGGTCCGCCAGGCTGACCGCCGACGGACCGATGTCGACGAAGTACGTCGTGGTCGCGTAGATCCCACCGCCGCCGTTCAGCAACACGGCGACGTCCCCGCTGCCATTGTTCGCGACGGCCAGGTCGATACGTCCGTCGCCGTTCAGATCGCCTGTAGTGACCGAGACGGAATAGATGCCGACGTGGTGGTTGATGGCGGCGGCAAAGATGCCCGCGCCATCATTGAGCAGCATGCTGAC
>JBDSME010000481.1:0-3166 GCA_039916065.1 Polyangia bacterium | reverse complement strand
TCAACGAGCCGTCGCTGGCGATCTCGGATGCCACGAACAGGGGCGCGCCCGGTACGGATGTGTCCACGAACCCGAGAGTGAGATCGCCTTTGCCCGCGGAGAAACGCAAGCACCCCGACACGGTGTCGCCGACTTCACCCAGGTCGAGATCGGTTCCGACCGCCACACCGTCGCCGCCCAACACGCGCGCCATGACGCGGGTCTGGCCGGGTGAGGCCCAGGCAATGGCGGCATGAAGGCCGGCGCGACCGGACCGCATGGCGATCTCGGCGGTGGTGGGGATGGTCCCGGAGACGACAGTGGACACGGCGGCGGGTGCGTCGATGGCGTACGACGAGATCACCAGCTCGCTCTTGCCACTGGAAACACTGCCCGGTTCATCGGGGGCCATTGTGGCAATCAAGAGATGGTCCAGAGGCGTACCGACTCCCGCCACGGCGAACCAGGGACCGGCGGCGTGCGCCGGCACCGCCACGGAATGCTCGTCCCCGATCGCAACGCCGTCCTTCCCCAGAACCGCCCAGTAAACGCGCGCCCCATCGGTCCCCATCAACACGAAAACATCACCCACGGCATCAAGCCGCGCCTGGGGCAGCAACAACAGCGGGGTGGCAGTCGGGTGCGCCTGCCGCGGAACGGTGACCTGCGATAGTTGCACCACGCAGGCCGATCTCGCGAGATCGCTGTTGCACCCGCCAAGACCCGTCACCACCCCGACCGTCGCCGTGATCGACAAGCAGACGAGGAGAACAGCGCGTCGCGGCCAGGGACGGAGACGGAGACGGGGACGGGGAGTCATGATTGAGGGTGGGCTCCTTGTTTTGGCCGATCGCCCAAAGGCGCGCTGCGCCTGCGGGGTCATGATCATCGGGTCAAGGGAACAATGTATCTCCCGCCGCGCGGCGGCGACAGAGCGCAACGCCGTCACGGGTTGGACCGTCCGCGCCACCTTCGCAGGCGGGTTTTGAGACCGTCCAGCAAGCGACGATCATCCGGGTCGAGCCCCAGGCCGCGGAGGCCCAGCAGGTAGGTAACCAAACCGGTCATGATCACCAGCGGAACGCGCAGCGCAGTGCGATCGATGTGCCGGAAGATGAACAGCTCCACGGCCAACGCCGCGGCCGCCGCCAGGAACGGCTTTAGCACCGCCCACCGGAAGACATGGACTCCATGGAGGATCCGCACCTCGGTGGCCACCATGACATGCATCAAGCTGACACTACACAGTGAGGCCAACGCGGTACCCACCAGACCCCAGCGGGGAATGAGAGTCAACCCCAGGGCGACGTTTAGCAGGGCCGCCGCCACGTTGTTGAGTAGCACCAGCCGGGAACGGCCGCTGACCACCAATACCCAGCCTGCCAGCCCAAACGTGGAATTGACCAGATGGCCGATTGCCAGCACCGCCAAGGCGGTCGCCCCCTCCTGAAAACCGGAGCCGTAGAGCGCAAGGAGATCCCGTCGCAGTACGAGCACCGTGACAGCGATCGGCGCCGCGGCCGTGGCCACCCACCTCGTCATCAGGACCAGGTTCTGCCGGAGGCGATCACGCTGACCGAGATGCAGCGCTTCCGAAAAAACGGGAGCAGCGACGCTATCGAAAACGTACCGGGCGTTGGAGATGATGCGGGTGATGAACTCCGCCGCCGCGTAAACTGCCGCGGCGTTCGTCCCCACGAATATTGTCAGCAACACGATGTCGGCGCGCTGCAAGACCGCGTTCATTAGCTCGGCGAAACCGAGTGGCAGGGAAAATCGTGTGAATCCCGGCAGCCAGGGGGAGCGCAGACTCCGGAGCAACTCGCCGGCGCCGAACAGCCGCCCCACCACCACCACGGCCAGAAACAAGGTGGCCGCCGCCGCCGCGGCATGGGCCACCGCCAGATAGACCAGTGACCGACCGAACAATGCCGCCGTGATACCGGCGACGAGCAGGAACATAGGCTCGCCGAGACCCCGCACCAGGAGGTTGGCCCGCGTCACCTTCGTCGCCAGACTGGCCTGGATCAGCACCCACATGCAGCCGGTGAACAGCGCCGCCGGCGCCATCCACCGTAAGGCCACGACGACGGTGGGGGCGTGTGACAGACGCCCGAGCTGCTCCGCCAGCAATATCGTCAGCAGGACAAGGCTTCCGGACACGAGCAGGCAAAGCCGCAATCCCGTCCCGAGCGCGCTGCGCACCAATTCGGGCTCCCCCCGCGCGCGGTGCCCGGCGACATAGCGAAGCATGCCCTTGTCCGCGCCTGCGGTGCCAGCCCGCGTCACCATTTCGAGAATGGCCAGACTGGCCTGATAACTGCCGAACACGGCCAGTCCGAACAGTCGTGCCAGCAGGACGTGACTGACCGTGAGCACCGCCTGCGCCGCAATCGTCAGCACCTGAACCGCCCCGCTGCGAGCGGCGTGTGCCACATCTTTGCTTTTGCCCGCCGCCTGCGATGAGCCGCCGACCGGAGGAGCGTGAGGATCGGAGGCGTCCGTCACAGCCGGCTAATTCCTCCGGCATGGCTGCTTCGCGCGGGCGGAGGGGCACCGTCAATGAAGGTGCGGTGCCACAGTTCAAGCCACAGCAGATTCCACAAACGTAAGCCGTGGTTGACCTGCCCCGAGTCGTGCTCTGCCATCAGCCGTTCCACAGCGGCGCGCTGCAAGTGACCGCGCTGATACATGCGTGGCGACAGCAAAGTGTCGTGCAGCATCGGGCGCAGCTCGTTGCGCAACCACCGGGCGTGGGGGATGCCGAAGCCGCGCTTGCGCCGGTAGAGAATATTGCGCGGCAACAAGTCGGCGAGCGCCTTGCGGAATAGCCATTTGCCCCGCAGGCCCGGCATCTTCAGGTCAGAGGGGATGGTGGCGGCGAACTCGAACAGGACGTGGTCCACCAGCGGGCAGCGGACCTCCAGGGAGTTGGCCATGGAAGCGATGTCCACCTTGGTGAAGATGTCGTCCACCAGATAGGTCTGACTGTCCAGCTCCAGGAGGCGCCCCAACGCGTCGGTGGCGGTTCCCTCGGCCAGCATTCGTGCGAATAGCTGCTCGGCGGCGGAGGCGCCGGTCGCCTGCAGATCGGGAGTGCAGAGGTCCTGCAGCTGCGCGCCAGTGAAGTTTCCGAACTGCGCCAGGTACCGCGGCACGTCGTCCATCTGCACGCGACGCGCGTGCG
>JBDSME010000480.1:0-4110 GCA_039916065.1 Polyangia bacterium | reverse complement strand
ACCTTCTTCGTGGACGGACGCTACTGGGCCATAAAGGATCTGGCGTTCCTGGCGCTGGGGCGCATCGCCCACGAGCAGGGCCGCTACGACGACGCCTACTACTTCTACTTCCGGGTGCCAGAGGACTCGGAGCGACTGCCAGACGCCCTGTTCGAGGCGTCCTGGTCCATGTTTCAGAAAGGCGAGTATGAGGCGGCGCGCGCCTTCATCGAGCAGTTCGACCACGCCTTCCCGGGATCGCCTCTGGCGCCGGACGTGTCGCTGCTGCAAGCGATGATTGACCTGAAGTCGTGTCGTTTCGACAAGGTGCGAGGCACCCTGGACCGGTTCGTCAGCACCTACGCCCCCATCGAGGCGGAGGTGGCGCGGTTGATCGCGCAGCCGGAGCGACGGCGCGCTCTTTACCGGCGCCTGCTGGGGCGACAGCAGATCGGTCGGGCGCGGGATCCCATCGTGGAGCTGCTCAAGCTAGACGGACGATTCTACCGCTACTTCGCTTACCTGGAATCGCTGGACCGCGAGGCGGGCCTGTTGCCGCAGGAGATCGCGGTGTGGGACGAGCTGACCGCCGCACGCGCCGGGAACCGCGGGGACACGGCCCGCGGAGCGCAAGCAACGGAGGCGGCGCAACTCCTGGCGGATGCCCGGGCCCTGGCCGTGGAGGCGCGCGGCGAGCCCGAGCTTCACGATGAGGCGGCGGAGCTGCTGGCGGCGGCGCATCAGGCGGCCCGGCCGGTCAGCGGTCAGGGGCCGTTCGCCGACGAAGCGGAGCAGCTGCAAGCGCTGTCCGCCCAGACGCGCCAGCTGCGGGCACGACTGGTCGATGCCACCAGCGCCATCGCGGAGAGCGCCCTCATGGACCTGGACCGCCGGCTGAAAAGCCTGTTGCGGCAGGCCAGGCTGACCCACATCGACGCGGTGATCGGGAAGAAGAAGCGCCTGGAGATCGAGATCGCCAACCTGGCCCAGGGACGCTATCCGACCGAGATGCTGGGTCGTCTGGAGACCGAAGGCTTGATCCGCGACGACGAGGAGTACTGGCCGTACGAAGGTGAGTACTGGGCTGACGAATATGAGAACTATCGCTGACCGGCCGGAGCGTGACGGGGCGCGTGGCCGGCAGTCGTCGCGCTGGTGCGCCCGCATGGCGGCGGCGACGCTGGCGCTGCTTGCGGCGGTCGCCCCGCGCATCGCCGCGGCGGCGCTCGATCAGGGCGGCGGCGCCCCCCCAAAGAGCGATCAAGCTTCGGCCGCCGGCGCCGCCGAACCGGGCGCCGGGGATGAAGAGGCCGACGACTCGCGAGGAGAAAAACCCTTGCCCGCGGCGGTGGAGCGCGCCATCGCGGAGAAGGAACGGCAGGTTGTTGGTGCGCGACAGGAGGGTATCCGCCTGCTGGAGGAGTTTCTGCGCAGCAGCCCCCGTTCGCGAGAGACCGCGGAGGCCCTGTACAAGCTGGCGGAGCTCTACTGGGAAGATTCGAAGGCCGCTTATCTGGACAAGATGGGGGCGTACCAGCGCGCCATCACCGACTGCCGCAAGGACCGAGCCGCCTGTCCCCGGGTGCCCCGCCGTCCCCCGCGCCTGGAGCTGGCGCAGGCCCAGAACGTCTACGACCGGCTGATCCAGGAATATCCGCGCTTCCGCAAGATCGACACAGTCCTTTACCTTTATGCGTTCTCGCTCCGCGATCAGGGACGCCTCGCGGAATCGGTCAAGTACTTCCAGGTCATCCTGGATCGTTTTCCCCGTTCACGATTCACCGGCGACGCCTGGATGGCCATCGCGGAGTATCGCTTCTACGAGCAGCAGAACTACCGCAGCTCGCTGAGCGCTTACGAGAAGGTTCTGGAGCATCCGCGGTCGCCCCTCTACGCGCTGGCGCTGTTCAAGACCGCCTGGTGTTACTGGAAGCTGGGGGACACCAGCAAGTCCGCCCTGCGCTTCAAGGACGTGCTGGATCTGGCCAAGAAGAAGGCAGGCAACAGCCCCGCCGAGCAGAAGCGCGCCGAGGAGCTCCAGGGACAGGCCCTGGAATATCTGGTTGAGCTGTTCACGGAGGATGACACCAAGAGCGCGCAGGATGCCTTCGAATTTCTGTCCCAGATCGGAGGCAAGGAATACTCGCAGAAGATCCTGGCGCGGCTGGCGGAGACCGTCTTCGATCAGACCAGGTATGAAAGGGCCGCGGAGGCGTACCGCCTGCTCAACACCCTGGATCCGCAGGGAGTTGAGGCGCCTGATCATCAGAAGCGCATCGTGGAGTGCCGGCAACTCCTGGGCGACGACGGAGGCGCGGTGCTGGAGATGCGCAAGCTGGCCACCGACTACGGACCACGCAGCGCCTGGGCGGCCGCCAACAAGGATCGCCCCAACGCGCTGGCTCACGCGCGGCAGCTGGCCGAGGAGCAGATCCGGTCGCTGGCCAAGACCCTGCACGCAGAAGCGCAGACCAACGAGAGGCAGAACAAGGTGCTGGACAAGGGGCGCTATGCCCGGGCCGCCGAGGCCTACGAGTTCTACCTGACCAGCTTTCCCGATGCCCGGGACAGCGTCGAATTGCGCTATCTGCGCGCCGACGTCCTCTATTTCAAGCTGGGGCGGCTGGCCGACGCAGGCAACGAATACCTGCTGGTGGGGAAGACCAAGCCTCCCGGTCAGTACCACAAGGACGCCCTGCTGCAGGCCATGACCGCGTTCGAGAAGCTGCGCAAGCCGGCGGGCGACAAGCGGGAGATCACCGAATCGGATCGCAAGTTCGCCGAGGCGGCCGACCTGTACGCCACTCTTTTCCCCAAGGACAAGGAGATCGTCACCGTCATCTACAAGAACGGCCAGTTCTTCTTCGATTACGGCGACTACGACGAGGCGGTGAAGCGCTTCGGCCTGATCATCGAGGGCCACCCCGACGATCCCAACGCCGGCCCCGCCGGGGATCGCATCCTGGAGGCGCTGGCCAAGGGGAAAGACTACGAAAACATCGAGCAGTGGGCGCGCCGCCTGAAGAAGACCAAACCATTCGCCGCCCGCTCCGAACAAGATCGCCTGGACCGCATGATCGTGGTGGCGGTGATGAAATCAGGCGAGAAGTACGCGGCCCAAGGAAAATTCGCCCAGGCGGCCGGGTTCTTTCTGCGGGTCCCCCGCGAATACCCACGCGATCCCAAGGCTCCGCAGGCGCTGCACAACGCCGCCACCATCTTCGAGCGCGGCAAGAAGCCGGAAGAGGCGGTGGCGGCGTACAAGGAGCTCGCCGAGAAGTATCCCCAGGCACCCGAGGCGGCGGAGGCCCTGTTCACCGCCGCCCACATCGAGGAGAGCGTGGCGTCGTATGACCGGGCGGCGCTGCTGTACGAGCAGGTGGTGACGCGCTTCCCGCAGTCCAAGCACGGAGCCGAGGCGCTGCGCAACGCCGGAATCTTGCGACAGACCCTGGGAGAAAATGAGAAGGCCATCCAGCACTTTGGCGACTATGCCCGCCGCTACAAGGATCGCGGCGATGCCAGGGAGCTGGCGTTCCAGGTGGCGGTGGTGCGGGAGCGCCAGCAGGATTGGAAGAGCGCCGCCCAGAGCTTCGAAGATTACGCGCGCACGCATCCAGGCGATGCCCGCAACGTCGAGGCGCTGACCCGCGGCGGAGACGCCCACCTGAAGGCGGGCAACGACGGCAAGGCCAAGGAAGGTCTCAGCCGCGCGCTGGCGCTAGCCAACGGCGGTGGCCACGCGCGCCGGAGCGGTGGCGGCGGCGATACCGACAGCCGGTACTGGGCGGCGCAGGCGCGGTACCTGCAAGGGCAGCTGATTTTTCGCGAGTACGAACGCGTTAAGATCGCCGGCAAGCCCCGGCAACTGGCGCGCGTGCTCGATGAGAAGGCCAAGCTGCTGGAACAGTCCAAGCACGTGTTTCTGGACGTGGTCACTTACCAGTCGCCCGAGTGGGCGACGGCGGCGCTGCTGCGCATCGGCCAGGGATACGAGGCGTTCGCCCAGGCGATGCGCCAGGCCCCCGTGCCCAAGGACCTGAACGCCGATGAGAAACAGGTTTATCGGGACGAGCTGGAGAAGCTGACGGTGGTCATCGAGGACAAGGCCATCGCCGCCTACAAGTCGGG
>JBDSME010000479.1:0-5947 GCA_039916065.1 Polyangia bacterium | reverse complement strand
GTCGACTGCGACGGTTGCTACCCCGGCGCCCGCTTCGGATTTGAGACCGTTCCTCACCGCCTGCGCCGAACTGGAGCGTACCGGCACCCCGGTGCTGGCGACCATTCGCTTGACCGTTGACGGCGGCCGCTGGCCGCGCGACCGAGAACAAGAACGCCTCCCCTGGTTCCGCGAGGCCCTGGAGGTGGCGTCCTGGGTCGATGTGGAGGTGGAGAGCGCGATCGCCAGCGAGGTGGTGCGCCTGGCCCGAACCCGGGGGCGTCACATCATCATCTCTCACCATGACTTCGCGGGCACGCCCGAGGCCCTGGAACTGACGGCGGTGATCGCGCGGGCGCGTGACCTGGCCGGAGACGTCGTGAAGGTGGCCACAGCCATCCGGTCTCTGGATGACCATGCGCGGTTGCTCGACCTGCTGCGCCGGCAGCTTCTGATGACGACGGGAGGTGGTCCTCTCGCCCTGGTGGGGATGGGACCGCTCGGCACGTCGTTGCGCAGCTATCTGCCCGCCATCGGATCGCGGCTGACCTACGGCTACCTGGACGCGATCGCCGCCCCCGGGCAGATCCCCGCCCGAGACCTGGTGGAAAGGCTGCTGGTTGATTGTCCGCCCTACGCGGAGGGACGGCTGCCGCCGGCGAAGGGCGGCCGCTGACTCACCCGGGGGACCAGCACCGGCCAGGCCAGGTACCGCCCAGGGACACAAAAAGACACCCGCTTTGACATCGCGCCGACAGTGCGCAGACTCCTTTTTCCGGGAATGTGGTTCGTGCTTGCGTTTGTTCAATTCATTTTGAATATTTAGAAAAATTCTCCATGGCCGCCACCTCCCCCTCGCACTCCCCGTCTTCCTCCCTGCTGGAGGTCTCACCTGCTCCGGTGGAGTCGGCCGGCGGTGCCCCCTCACTGGTGCTGGTGGCCGATGAGATGCGGCGCGTGGAGGCCGCCCTGGCCGCCCGCATGGAGAGCCCGATCGGCCGTATCCCCGAGGTGGGCGCCCACCTGCTACAGGCGGGCGGAAAGCGCCTGCGTCCGCTGCTGGCCGTGCTGGCGGCGCGGGCGACCGACGTTCCCATGGAGCTGGCGGTGGCCGTGGGGGTGGCCGGCGAGCTGATTCACACGGCCACGCTCTATCACGACGATGTGGTTGATGACGGACGCGTCCGCCGCGGGCGACCGGCGGCCCGCATGGTGTACGGCAACGGCATCGTGGTGTTGGTGGGTGATTTTTGCCTGGCGCGGGCCCTGGAAACGGTGGCGCTGACTGGATCGGTGGGCGCGGTGCAGTCGCTGGCGGCCACCGTCACCGAGATGGCCGAGGGCGAGGTGGCGCAACTGGAGCGGGCCGGCAATCCGGAGGCGACGGTCGACGACTACTTCCGGGTGATCGACCGCAAGACCGCGTCGCTGATTGCCTGGTGCGCGCGCGTGGCGGGCGGCGTGGGGAGCAAGTTCGACGGGGCCCTCGATCGATACGGACGTGCCGTGGGGCGCGCCTTCCAGATCGCCGACGACGTGCTCGACTGCGCCGCCGACGAAACGACCGCCGGCAAGTCGGTGGGCCGCGACATTCAGGAGGGCAAGCTGACGCTGCCTGTGCTCTATGCGTGCGAGGCCGACGCCCGCCTGCGCGCACTGGTGCGCGAGAAGGTGGGCGAGACGGCGGTTTCCCCTGGCGACGCCGCCACCATCCTCACGGCCACCCGCGCCGCCGGTGGCGTGGAGCGGGCCCGCGCCAAGGCGCGCGAGCTGACCATCATGGCGCGCGACGAGCTGAACGCGCTGCGGCCCTCGCCTTTTCGTGACGCTCTAGCGGAGTTGGCGACGCATTCCGCCGACAGGAAGTTCTGATTGAAAACTCAAAACGGTGACACCTCCCTCTCCCGCGCGGACTCGGGCCCCGGCCCCGGAGACGCCGCGGCCCCCCCGCCCCACTTCGATGGGTTGCGCGACTTCGTGCGGTTCCTGGAGGGGCGCGGGCAGCTCCGCCGGATCACCCGCGAGATCGATCCCGTGCTGGAGGTGTCGGAGATCGCGCAGAGGGTCATGCGGGCGGAAGGTCCGGCGCTGCTGTTCGAGCGCATCAAGGGGTCCGCTTTCCCGTTGCTCATCAACACCTACGCCACGCGCCAGCGCATGTCCTGGGCGCTGGGGGTGACCGACCTGGCCGAACACGCCCGCTCCATCGCCGATCTCGTCAAGTCACAGCCGCCGGCGTCCTTGATGGACAAGATCCGCATGTTGCCCAAGCTGGGGCGTGTGGCCGGCGCCATGCCGCGGACCGTTTCGACGGCCCCCTGTCAACAGATTGTCGACACCAGCCCGGATCTCGGCAAGCTGCCCATCCTGACCACCTGGCCGGGCGACGGCGGTCCCTACATCACCTTGCCCATGGTGATAACCCGAGACCCGGACAAGGGGACCCGCAACGTCGGCTGCTACCGCATGCAGGTCTACGGCCCCCGCGAAACCGGTATGCACTGGCAGCTGCACAAGACCGGACGACGGCACATGCGCCGCTATCAGGAGCTGGGGATCCGACGCATGCCAGTGGCAGTGGCCCTGGGTGGCGATCCCGCGCTGCCCTACGCGGCGACCGCCCCCCTGCCCGACGGAATCGACGAGTTCATGTTCGCGGGATTTCTCCGTCGCAAGCCGGTGGAGATGGTGGCCTGCAAGACCGTGGACCTGGAGGTGCCCGCCTCGGCCGACTTCGTGCTGGAGGGATACGTCGACGTCGACGAGCCGCTGCGCCGCGAGGGGCCTTTCGGCGATCACACCGGCTATTACTCGCTGGCCGACGACTACCCGGTGTTCCACCTCACCGCCATCACGCGGCGGGAAAATCCCATTTATGCCACCACCGTGGTGGGCCCGCCGCCCCAGGAAGACGCCTGGCTGGGCAAGGCCACCGAACGGCTGTTCTTGCCGCTGCTACAGATGACCTTCCCGGAAATCGTGGACATGAACCTGCCCATCGAAGGCGTGTTCCACAACCTGTGCATCGTCTCCATCAAGAAGGACTACCCGCACCACGCCCGCAAGATCTGCCATTCGCTGTGGGGCATGGGGCAGATGATGTTCGCCAAGGTGATCGTGGTGGTGGACGATGACGTCAACGTCCAGGACGTTCAAGAGGTGGCCTGGCGGGCCCTGAACAACATCGACGCCAAGCGCGACGTGTTCTTCGCCGAAGGGGTTATTGATGTTCTGGATCATGCCTCCGTGGCCATGGGGTTCGGCGGCAAGCTGGGCGTCGATGCCACGCGCAAGTGGAAAGAAGAAGGGTTCACGCGCGAGTGGCCAGAGGTGCTGAAGATGCCCCCCGAGCTGGTGGCGCGCGTGGATGGCCTGTGGAAGGAGCTGGGGCTGTGAGCGCGAAAGCGCAAACGCATGCGGTGAATGTCTCGCCGCTCGCGCTGCCGGTGGGCCAACGCGGCGAACAGATCCAGCAGATGTTCGATCGCATCGCCCCCCGCTACGACGCCGCCAATCGCGTGATGTCGGTGGGTGTGGATGTATTTTGGCGACGCAAGGCCATTCGTCGCTTGCTGGAAGGGCTTGGGAATGCGCCGCGGATCCTGGATCTTGGCGCAGGCACTCTGGATGGCGCGGTGGAGATTGCGCGTCGCTCGCCGGGGGCGCGGGTGATGGCAGCCGATTTCGCCCGCGAGATGTTGCGCGCGGGTCGATTGAAGCTGACCTCCGGCGGCGACCTGACCGCCCGCGAGAAGGCGGACGGTGGCGACGCTGCGGTGGCGAGCAGCGGCGGCCTGGCCAGGCGCGTGCAGCCGCACATCGCCGACGGACACGCCCTGCCCTACGCCGACCAGGCGTTCGACGGGGCGTTCTCCGCCTTCTGCGTGCGCAACCTGGCCGACCTGCCACGCGCCACCAGGGAGCTGCGGCGGGTGGTGCGGCCGGGGGGACGGATCGCCATCCTGGAGTTCTTCCGCCCGGATCGCTCGCGCTTCTTCTTCGACAAACTCTACAACGCGCACGTGCTGCCGCTGCTGGGCTGGGCGGTCACCGGTGATCGCGAGGCTTACCGCTATCTGCCCGCGTCGATCGCGGCCTTCCGCAGCCGCGAGGAGTACGCCGCCCTGCTGCGCCAGTGTGGTTTCGCCGAGGTGGACGCTCAGCCGCTGTTTCCGTCCGGAGTGGCCTCGCTGGTGGTGGCGTCGTGAAGCTGGTGGTGGCGGTGGGGGGGGCCTCTGGATCCATCTATGCGCGCCGCCTGCTTGACACCCTGGTCAAGTTGCGCGCCCGCGACCCGGAGGGGCTACAGGTGGGAATCTGTTTCTCATCGGCGGGCAACGAGGTGTGGCAGCACGAGATCGGCGCGGTGCCCGACTACCCCTTCACGCGCTATGGGCTGCGTGACTTCCGTGCCCCCTTCGCGTCGGGGTCGGCGGGATGGGATGCCATGGTGGTGATCCCCTGCTCCACCGGTGGTCTGGCCCGCATCGCCCACGGCGTGTCGGACGACCTGATCGGCCGCGCCGCCGACGTGATGTTGAAAGAGCGACGCAAGCTGGTGCTGGTGGTGCGCGAAGCGCCGCTGTCGCTCATCCACCTCGAGAACATGCTGGCGGTGACCCGCGCCGGGGCGGTGGTGCTTCCCGCGGCGCCCTCGTTCTATTCCAAACCCCAGACCGTGGAGGCGTTGCTGGACACGGTGCTGGGACGCGTGCTGGATCAGCTTGGGTTGTCGAACGATCTGGCGCCGCGCTGGGGAGAAGAGAAGGGAGCCGCGTCATGACCGTCCTAACCACCATTGCCACCACCGCCGCCATCACCGCGGAAGTTGCCGGGCCAGTGTGGGAGTCGCACGCCACCTTCGATCTGTTCGACCTGGGCCGGCGCGCGGCCACGGCCCGTGACACCCGGCTGGGTCGGCGCGCTGGTTTTGTCCGCGCCCGGCAGTTGCTGTCCACCGGGGCCTGGCGTGGGCCCCGCGATGCGACCGAGTCTTATGTGGAAGTGGCGGATCTGACAGCCCTCGGGGGGATCGCGGCGGCCCAGCAAGCAGGCGTCGCGCTGCTGGTGGGCGCCGGCGCGCCCGAGCCTCACCGGGCGGTCCACGCGGCAGGCGGCCGCTCGCTGTGGCGACTCGGCTTTCGCAGCGGTGAATCATTCGTGGAGCGGGCGGCCCGGCTGGAAGCGCTGAGGGCGGTGGCCCGGCTGGACATCGCCCCGTGGGGAGTGATGCCGACCCCCGAAGGGGAGGCGGAGGGGCTGGATACGTTGCGCCTGGTCGCCACCTTGCGTCTGGAGTTTCCGCAGATCACCCACGTGGTGCTGGATGTGGCGGCGCTGGGGCCGCGGCTGGCCCAGATGGCGCTGGGATTCGGCGGGGACGAACTGTGGGCGCCCATCGTGTCGGAACGGGCGCTGCGCCTGGGCGGCAACGCCAACAATCCGTCCATGACCCGCAAAGAGGCAGCGATCTTGATCCGGGGGGCGGGGTTGGTTCCCTGCGAACGGACGGGGCCCGAGACGTACCGCGAGGAAGAGCAATGAGTATCATCCAGATCCGCGACAAGCTCCGAGACGGCGAGCCGCTGTCGTTCGATGATGGCGTCACCCTGTACCGCCACCCCAACCTCCTGGAAGTGGCGACGCTGGCCAACGAGGTGCGCGAGCGGCTACACGGCGGCCGCACCTACTTCAACCGCAACCTGCACATCAACGCCACCAACGTGTGCGTGGCCAGCTGCCGCTTCTGTTCATTCGCGCGCCTCAAGCCGGGCGACCCCGGCGCCTACACCATGTCCCACGACGAAGCCTGGGGGAAGCTGACGGCGCGGGTAGAGGCGGGGGATCCGCTGACGGAGGTGCACATCGTCAATGGTCTGCACGACGGCCTCCCTTTCGAGTACTACGAGGAGCTGCTGCGCGGCCTGAAGCGCATCAAGCCGTCCATCCATTTGAAGGCATTCACCGC
>JBDSME010000478.1:0-3481 GCA_039916065.1 Polyangia bacterium | reverse complement strand
CGCGCACGATCTGGCCGACACCTACCTGCCCCAGTTCGAAGCGGTGGTGCGCGAGGGCAAGGTCGCCGGCATCATGGCGGCGTACAACCGGGTCAACGGCTCCGCGTGCGTGGCCAATACGGAGTTGTTGGGGACGGTGCTGCGCCGGCAGTGGGGATTTGATGGTTTCGTGGTGGGTGATTGCGGCGCGGTGCAGGACCTCGTCAGCGGTCATGGTGTGGCGCGCGACGAGGTGCACGCGGCGGCGCTGGCCCTGCGCGCGGGGACCGACCTCGACTGCGGGCGCGGCTACCGGTACCTGACCCGTGCCGTGGCAGCGGGGCTGGTGACCGAGAAGGAGGTGGATGCGGCGGCGGCCCGCCTCTTCACCGTACGCTTCCGTCTGGGCCTGCTGGATGGTCTGCCGGCGAAGGTCACCACCAGCGTTTCCGATCACAGCGCCCTGGCGCGTGAGGCGGCGCAAAAATCTCTGGTGCTTCTGGAGAACGACGGGGTCTTGCCCATCGCCTCCGGAGTCCGGCGCATCGCCGTGGTGGGACCGGTGGCCGATGACGTGAATGTGCTGCTCGGCAACTATCACGGGGAGCCCGGGGCGCCCATCACCTTGCTGGCTGGGATCCGGACGGCGGCGGCGCGGCGGGGCATCACCGTCGATCACGCCCCGGGCGTGGCGCTGACGGGACGGTCGCTCGGTCAACTGCCGCAGGCCGTGGCCGCCGCGCGCGCGGCGGATCTGGTCATCGCCACGCTGGGAATGTCGCCGTTGCTCGAGGGTGAGGCCGACGATCCAGACGGCGTGAACGCCGAGGGGGATCGTTCAGATCTGGGGTTGCCCGGCGCCCAGGGAGCATTGCTGTCGGCGCTGTTGCGCACCGGCAAGCCCACCGTGGTGGTGCTGACCGGCGGAAGTGCCATCGCGTTGCCAGTGGGCGGTGATGCCCGCCCGCGCGCCGTGCTGATGGCCTGGTATCCCGGAGAGCAAGGGGGCGGCGCCGTGGCCGACGCGCTGTTTGGCGACGTGGCTCCTTCCGGCCGGCTGCCCGTCACCTTCTATCGTTCCGTGGCGCAGCTTCCGCCGTTCGATGACTACGCGATGGCGGGCCGCACCTACCGCTATTTCGAGGGCCAGCCGCTGTATCCGTTCGGTCACGGCTTGCGGTATGCACCCGTGAGTTACGGCCCGCTGGCTGTCACCGCCGAAACCAGCGGCGTCACGATGGAATCAGTGGTCGAGAACCGCGGCGATCGTTCCGTGGACGAGGTGGTCCAGGTCTACGCCGCCGCGCGGCCGCGCCAGCCGGGCGATCCCCGGCGAGCCCTGATCGCTTTTCGTCGAGTAACCCTGCCGCCCCATCAACAACAAGCGATCCGGTTCGACCTTCCGCGCGCGTCGTTCTCGCGCGTCGATGACGCCGGACACCGGCAGCCCGCCAGCGGTACCTGGGAGATCACCCTCGGCGACCGCACCGCCGCCGTGACCCTGGGCGATTGAGCGGGCTCTCACCATGGTTTGCGCCCTGCGGCCAAGGCCGCGACCGTTCACTCGGCCCGCTCCCGGCAGTATTCTTGCTCGCGTTTGATGCGTTCGGCGGCTGGGCGGCGCGGGGGCAGGGAGCCTGGCGTAAGCATCGGCTAGCGTGCAGTGCACCGCCGGGTCGAAGGGGTTGGTGGCCTCTGCGTGGCAGCGGCTGATGCGCGGATGAGAGACGTCGGGGAACGCATGTGGACTATAGGGAGCTGGCGTCGATCGGCTCCCCGACCTGGGCGACGGATTGCGCGGATGCGCGGGTGGCGGGATACTCTTCCGCGTGCTTCCGCTGGCCGCTATCGTTCTCTTTGTACTTGGAGCGGCATCGTGTTCGAGTAGTGGGGCAGCCGCAGCGGTCCACGACGCAGGCGCCGTCAGCTTTGTGGCGGACGTTTACCCGATTGTCGCCGCGAACTGCCTGGAGGCAGGCTGCCACGACATGAGGAGTACCATGAATCACTTCGAGGACTTCTCGACCGCGAAGAGTGTCTACGGGCGATGGGTGAATGGACAGGGTTTCGATTTCTGCGTCGATGTGCCCGCCAACGGGATCTTTACGATGCGGACGATAGTCGTGCCTGGCGATCCGGACGGGAGCTTTCTCATTGCGAAAATTGCTCCGCCGACGGACGCCCCCTGCCAGGATCCGACCCACCACCGACAGATGCCGCCGGCCCCACGTCCGGGCCTTTCGGGCGCGGCGGTCGAGAGGATCGCCACCTGGATCCGCGAGGGCGCGCTCCAAAACTGAACGCCTCCTTTTCACACTGACAGCCGGAGGTCGACGCTTGGCGGCTCCAAAAGTTCACCGGCAACAGGGGAACCCCCGCCGATGCATCCGTCATCAGGGTGATGACGCGAACATTGTTCGCCTGAGCAAGAATGTTGTTCGTGACCTGCACGTACAAGTTGGTGGCCTCGCTACACGGCGGGTCTCACGCCAGCTTCGGCAGTACCTGGAATATCTGGCCCTCGCTGTCGCTGAACATTCTGGGAAACCTCCACCACGATGAACAGAGCGCCCTGTCTGCGGTCGACGCTCAGCTGGAGGTGCGCTTGGCCGCGGGGCGCCTTAGGGCGGCTTCGCGATCGTGGAGCGCGCGCATGCCCTCCGGGTGGATCGACTCGGGTTTTCGGTCGGCGGCTTTCGAGCTAGACGCACGCCATGCTCAATCACTTGGTGCTTTTCTGGACAAAAGATGGCCTATCGGACGCGGATCGCGCGGACTTCGAACAAGGCCTGCGTTCGCTGTTGCAAATTTCCGTCGTTGAAGGCGGTTCGGTCGGAACGCCCGCTGCCACCAATCGTCCCAACGTCGATCGGTCGTACGCGTTCGCGTTGATGCTCCGGTTCAAAAACGTCACCGCGCACGACGCCTATCAAATCGATCCCATCCACAACGCGTTCCACGCGCGCTGCGAGAAGTATTGGCAGAAGGTGGCCGTGTACGACTTTGGTTAGGCTATCGGTTCAGCAAAAGCGTCGAGAGTCGCGTCGAACGGCGGGACCGCCCTGGCAAGCCGAGTTACTTTCTTCGACATCGACGGCGTGGGACCATGCCGCTATGGCATTGGCGGCGCTTGCCTCGGCGGTTGTCTGGCTCGTCGCGGGCGTGACGCCGGTGGCACAGGCGGCCGAAGAGGAGGCCGCGCGGCCCGGGGTTCGCTCGCTTGGTTGATGGGAAGTTGGACCGTCCCGAAGGGAGAGGCTGACGTCCTCGTGGACCGTTCACTCGGCCAGCTCGCGGCAGTATTCTTGCTCGCGCGTGATACGTTCCGCGGCGGGGCGCGCGGCGGCGGGTAGCCTGGCGTAGGCATCGGCCAGAGTGCAGTGCACCGCCGGGTCGAAGGGGTTGGTGGCCAGCGACGCCCGCACGGCGGCGATGGCGCCCGGAGCGTCACCCTTGGCCAGCAAGGCCTGCCCCGCGATGAGGTTGGGCCAGGGGAGCTCCG
>JBDSME010000477.1:0-4510 GCA_039916065.1 Polyangia bacterium | reverse complement strand
GTCTGTCTCAACCCGGAGGGCGGAGCGGCGATCATGTCGGACAAGCTCCCCGTGGAAAGGGAGTTCTCCAGCCATGAGACGAGGTCGCGCTTCATGGAGCGCGACGTGACCCACCTGCTGGCCATCCCGCTGCGTACGGCCAGTCAGACCGTGGAGGGAATGATCTCGGTGGAGGTGGATTGTCGGGCCGCCATGGGGTTGCCCTTCATCTGGCCCGCCTGCACGGCGCAGATGCAGTTTCTGTCCGACCTGGCCGCGTTGTACCTGACCACCCTCCCCGCCGTGCCCACGGCCATCGACGAGGCCGACACGTTCCTGCCGGTGATCGGGCGCTCCATGGCGGCCACCGTGAAGATGTTGCTGGTGTTCGCCCAGCAGGCCGAGCCCATCCTGTTGCGTGGACCGACGGGCTCCGGAAAATCGCGGCTGGCGCGGTGGTGCCACGAACACTCCGGGGCGCGCGAGAAGCCGTTCGAGGTCCTGGACCTCAGCGCCATCCCCGAGGAGCTGCAGATGGCCGAGCTGTTCGGCTGGAAGAAGGGCGCCTTCACCGGCGCGGTCCGGGACAATGTTGGCGTCATCGCGCGCGCCCGCGGCGGCACGCTTTTCATCGATGAGATCGGCAACCTGTCGCTGCGCGCGCAGGCGGGTTTGCTGCGCGTGCTGGAGGAACGCACCTATCGCATCCTGGGTGATGGCGGCGCCGAGAAGGAAGCCGACGTTCGGTTCATCATCGGAACCAACGACAATCTGCAGAACGCAGTGCGCGCCAAGAAGTTTCGCGAAGATCTCTATTACCGGATCAATGTCTTGCCCGTGTCGTTGCCGCCGTTGAACGAGCGCGTCGACGAGATCCCGCTGTGGGCGCACTACATGGTGAACCGCCAGCACCAGAAGACCGGCCACCTCGGCGCCGCGGAGATCTCGCTGGCCGGTCAGGGGGTGTTGTTGCGCCAGCCCTGGCCGGGGAATCTGCGCCAGCTCGACAACATCATCCGGCGCGCCTACGCCATCGCGCTGATGTCGCGGGGAGGGACCCGAGACGCCAATTTTGTGCTGGACCGGGACCACATTGAACGCGCCATCGCCTACGACGCCCCGGAGACCGGGAATCATGCGGTGCACGCTCTGCTGGCGGCCGCCGCCGCGTGCGTGGATCAGGCGCATGCCCGGCAGGCAAAGGGAGAGGCACAGGCACAGGCGCCGCTGGACATGGATCTCATCGACGGATTCAAGGGTCTGGTGCTGGGCGTGGCGCTGGAGAAACTTGGCGGAAATCGCGAAGGGGTGTTCAACCTGTTCGGGCGCGAGAAGCTGGTCGTCGGACGCAACCATCACAAGGTCCTGCGCCGGGAGCTGGAGCGGGCACAGCTGCTTTGCCGCGCGCTTTCGGACTCTACAGCTTTTCCCTTCTCAGCCTTCATGACCGAGCGGGACGAGGTATCCGGCAAGGCCGACGATCCCGACGAGTGATCGGTACGCGACGCGCCCCACACCGCCGGGAACTTTGACCGGCGCTCCGCCCTGGGCCAGCATCGACGCATGACCAATCTTCGTCCGGCCGCGTTGCCCCTGGGATTGCTGGCGCTGGTGGGCGCGCTGGTGGTGGCGTGGCCAAGGGGCGCCACGGCCGACAAGGCGGGGACGGCGGTGCTGCCGTGCCCCCAGTGGGAGGTGATGCTCAGCCAGCCCACGCGGGTCACCATCGACGCCAAATCGCTGCCCGAACTCGGCAAGGCCGTGGTGGAACAGGCGCCAGCGGGTTGGGAACCGTTCGCCTTCACGCCCGCCGGGCAGCTCGTATACCGGCGCTGCGCCAAGCTGGTTCCCACACCGTAGCCAACAACAGAACGGGGACAGGACGCCGGTACCGAACGCAGGCGGAATATGCCCAAGACCAGCGCCGGTATTCTGTTGTTTCGCAGGCCCGCCGGAGCTTTGCAGGTGTTGCTGGCGCACCCGGGCGGACCTTTTTGGACCAGGAAGGACGACCACGCCTGGTCTATTCCCAAGGGCGAATTCGATCCGGAGGTCGAGGGCCCGTCGCAAGCGGCGCAGCGTGAGCTTGCCGAGGAGATTGGTGCCTCCGTGAGCGGCCCCCTGGTGCCACTGTCGCCTGTCAAACAGCCGGGCGGAAAGGTGGTCCACGCTTTCGCCGTGGAGCAGGACCTCGACCCGGCGACGCTGGTGTCCAACCTGTTCACGCTGGAATGGCCGCCGCGCTCCGGGCGACAGCAGCAGTTTCCCGAGGTGGATCGGGTCGCCTGGTTTTCGCTGGAAGTGGCGCGAGCGAAGCTGCTGGTCGGGCAACTTCCCTTGCTCGACCAGCTTGAGAGCCTGCTGACTGGCAGCGGCTGACCGAAAACACCGCCCCCGGTAGGCTGTGCTGATGCCTTACGGTAGACGATTGGAGCAAGTTTAGGTTTCAGGCGATCGCGAGGCCGATTGAGCACAGGGAGGTCCAGCTTTGCTGGACCGGCTACGCCGTTGAGAAACTCCGAGGGGGTCTCCGTTAAGCAACTCCGAGGGGGTCGGATCGCGTGAGTGGAGGGCGGCTTTGCCGCCCGGAACTCTTCGCGGGAGAGTTTGGGAACCCTCCCAGGGTTCCCATCCAAATTGTCGGCCTTCCCAGGCCCCTTGCGGTGGCGAAGCCGCTCTCAAGGCCAGCTGGCAGCGACGGTCAGCGCGACCAGATGAGCGAGCGTGTAGTACGTGCCGGCGGGGCCCTCGCGCCCACCGGTCGCTTCGGCGGGCAGGCAGTACACCAGCAGGTAACCAACATCAACCTTGAAATGCCCGCGGGCGTATCCCGCCCCCAGGGCGCCGCCGATCCGGTTGGCGTCGGGGAGCCCTGGCCCCAGGTTTTGCCCGGTGACCGCCGCCTGGTCGAAGATCAGTCCGCCTCGCAGGTGCAGACCGGGCCAGCGCGTGGTCCAGTCGGCCCCCGCCCGCACCGTGAAGGCGTTGCGGCCGTGGGGGACGATGGAGCGGTTGGGGGCGCTCTGAAAATCGATGTCGATGCGATCGTAGGTGCTCCACAGGACCAGACTGGCCTCCGCGGTCAACGCCAGATCGGCGCGCGGGCGGCCCATCACCCCCACCGTGATGATGTCGGGCAAGGTGATGGTGGCGGTGCCTGGCTGATCAGGCAGGGCAGGACCGAAGTCCGGGTTCGCCGGCCTGAAGTCCGCACGCCCATCGAACTTCAGCCTGACCCGGCTGCGGTAGGTCAGCGCCAGGTGCAACAGATCGGGGACGGCCTGATACAGCAGACCGGCGTTGCCACCATAACCCCAGGCCGCGCCGGCCAGGCGCACGTCGCCGCCCACCAGCACCGGCAAGCCGTTGCTGAAGTCGACCACGCCGCGCACGGCGTCGAAGCCCACCGCCACCGAAAGCCGAGGGTGAAGCTTGAACGAAACCGCGGGATTGAAGGCGACGGTCTGCAGGGACGCCGAGATGGCGGATTCGCGACCGAGCCAATCGCTGGGCCACTTCACCCCGATTCCAAACGCCGTGTATACGCCCATCCCCACCGCCACCCGGTCGTTGACCCGGCCGCTGGCGAACAGCGTGGGCAATACGAAGTTGCCGCGCTTGCTGGTCACGTCGTCGGTGCCGCTGGCGGCGGGAGAAAAACGGGACTTCGCCGTCACGAAGACGCCGCCTGCCGAGGCGTGGATCCCCTCGCTGAACGACAGGGCCGCCGGATTGAACCAAACCGCCGCCGGCTCGTTGACGTCGGCGCTGACGGCGGATCCACGGGCCACCGCCTCGCCAGACAGCTCGTAAATGAGAAATCCGGCCGCCCGGGCCTGTCCCGCCCACGCGCAGACAGCGACCGTCAAGGTGATGCCGAGCAGAACCGCTTTCCATCTGGGCTTGCTGGGCTTGCTGGGCTTGCTGGACTTGCTGGGCTTGCTGGGCTTGCTGGGCTTGCCGGGCTTGGTGACCGTCCTCATGGCGTCCCCCCGAACGGAAAAGCGAAGCAATAAATGAGGCGCTCGCGCGTCACATTGGTGACCATCGCGAAATTCTTGTCGTCAAACAGCGTGACCAATCCCGCCCGCCCCATTTCCAGCTGAATGGCGTCGGCATCGGATACCGAAGAGATGGTGCTGTGCCCGCCAGACGCTAGAGGCGACCGCAACCGCAGCAACACCGACACCGGCGAGGGGACCAGAGGTGCCCCGGCGGCGTCGCGCACATTGTCGGTGATGAAGAGACCGTACTGATGTCCGGTGATGAAGGGCGCCGCTCCCTTGATCACGATGTCCTGGCCACTGACCGTGGTGGCGACGGTGGGGAAGCTCGCGGGGGCGTCCATGGCTTGCGCCGCCGTCAGGTCCATCAACACCACGGAGCCGTACTGGACCGGGAATATGAATGGCTTGACGGTGGTCGGGTTCACGGTGCCTTGCACCGCCACCCGGATCTCATCTGGCGCCGTCGGCCGCGGCAGCAACGCCGGCACAGTGGGGTCCAGTTCGATCACCGAGGCGCTGTGGAC
>JBDSME010000476.1:0-5533 GCA_039916065.1 Polyangia bacterium | reverse complement strand
TCATGGCGTCCGAGTAGGTCAGCAGTCGATTGGCATCGCCGGACTTCTCGGCGGCGGAGGCGCCATAGAACGCCGCCACGCCAAGGAGCAGGACAGTGACCCCCGTCCCTATCCACCCCGCCAGGTTCAGCCGCGACCGTGGCGGTTCGTCCTGGACCAGAGGCATCAGGTCCTGCAGGCTGTCGTCCCGCGCCTGCACGGCAGCGCCCGCCCCCGACCCGATGACAGCCGGGGCGTTCGGGGCGTCAGTCGTGGATGCCGCGGCGTGCGGCAATGGCGGCAATCCAATTTGGGGCGCGACGGCTGCTCCAGGGGCGCCGGCCATCTCCCCGGCTGCTTCCGAATTCGCCTCTGGCTCTGGCGCAGGCCGGGTATTTCGTCCTGGGTTCAGTCGGTTCAATCGCCCCTCAATCTCCTCGCGATCTGCGGCCTGGGGCGCCTCGCGCAGGTACTGCTCGTAGCTCCGCACCGCTTCCAGGGGGGCCCCCGCCTTCTCCTGAGCTTCGGCGATGCGGACCAGAAAGGCTGGGTCGTGGCCCGCCGCGTACCCCTGCCTCCAGCACCGCTCCGCACCCCGCGCGTCGCCCGCTTCGAACAGCCGCAAGCCATCGGCGAACGCCTTGCGCTCGTCGGCGCTGGGCGCTCGCATTCCGCCGGATTGGTCCGGACCACGGCCCGCCGCCTCCACGCCCGGTGGCCGCGACGGCACCACGGGCGGGGCAGCTGCCAGGGGGGCCGCCAGGCCCGCCATCGCGAGGAATGTCAGCCTCGCAAGAAAAAAACGAAAACGATTTGGCATGGGGCGAAGAGTATTCCAAAAAGTGTCCGCGGGTGGATCGGCCATCACCGGGCGACATTTCTTTGTCGTCCGGGGGACCGAAGTTGCTCCGCGCTGGCGCGTGACGATAAGGTAAGGCGCACGAGATGGTCGACCCGGGTGGCAGCAGCGATGAGTCGCAGGATGGACTCAGCCCCGGCACGCGCCTGGGCAAGTACGAGATCGTGCGCCTGCTCGGCTCAGGGGGGATGGGAGCGGTCTATGAGGCTGCCCACACCGAGATCGGAAAGCGCGTGGCCATAAAGGTGTTGTCGCCGGCCATCGCGGCGGTCCCCGGGGCGCGGGCCCGGTTCCTGCGCGAGGCCCAGCTCACGTCGCGCGTGCGCCATCCCAACATCGTCGATGTCACGGACATGGGCAGCGAAGCCGGCCAGACCTATCTCGTGATGGAGTTTCTGCGCGGAGAGGACCTGGGCCAGCGGCTGGCGCGCACTGGTCCTCTTTCGCCGCAACCGCTGGCGGATATCATGCTGCCCGTTTGCTCAGCCGTGGTGGAGGCTCACAAGGCGGGAATCACCCACCGGGATCTCAAGCCCCAGAACATCTTCCTGGCAGTGGGGCCGCATTCCATGCAACCGAAGGTGCTGGATTTCGGGATCTCGAAGGGGGATGACTTCCAGGGCGCGGGGTCTCTGACCGGGACCGGGGCGATGATCGGGACGCCGTTCTACCTGGCTCCGGAACAGATCGTGGACTCGCGCGCGGCTGGCCCGAACAGTGACCAGTACGCGCTGGGCGTGATCATGTACGAATGCCTGACCGGGCAGCGGCCGTTCGAGGCCGACAGCCTTTTCGTGGTGTTTCAGGCGATCGTCAGCGGGAACCCGGTGCTGCCCACCCAACTTCGGCCGGGAATTCCTCTGGCGCTGGAGGAGGTGGTGTTGCGGGCCATGAATCTCTCCCCCGCGGCACGATTCCCTTCCATCTTTGCGCTGGGACGAGCCGTGCTGCCCTTCGCATCGCCGAAGATGCGGTCGATCTGGGAGGAAGCGTTCGCGGGCAGCGGGGAGATGGCGGTGGTTGATGAACTGTCCGCCGCCGTCGAGGCTTCGTCATCCGCGCCCGTCCCGGCGCTATCAGCGGTCACTCCGGCCGGCGCGTCGGGACCGTCGCACTTGGGCGCGCGCCGGGCGGTCACTCCGGCGGGACGATCGCGGGGTTCCGTGGGCACGCCGACACCTCCCGCGGCGGAACGGTCTCGCCCCCGGGCGACGTCGCCGTTCGCGGCGGCTCCTGACTTGTGGACCATCAACCCCAACTCCGCGAACGAGCCCGTTCCCGACATGCGCGGCGGCGGTTCGAAGGGCATAAAGGTGGTGGTCGTTCTTGGGTTGGTGGTGGCGGGAGGACTGATCGGGGGCGCCGCACTCCGGCGGGCCAAGGATCCCGCAGGGGAGACGACGGTCATGCCCGCGGCCGGCAGCGCTCGCCCGGAGGCCATCGCGCCGGCTTCGGCGCGGGCAGCTGCAACCGGGGAGGCGTCCGAAGGAACGCGAGGGGGCCCCCTCGCGCCCACCGCGGAGGCCAGGGCCGCTGCTTCCGCGGCAGGGACGGAGAAGCACGCGCCACCGGCGCCGCCGGAGACATACCGGCTGTCCGTGCGCGGCGATCCCGAGGAGGCCAGGTTCGAGCTCGACGGAGCGCCGGCGGGAGAGGGGAAGATCGAGCGCGCGTTGCCGCCCGATCATCTTCGCCACACCCTTCGCGTCACGGCCCCCGGTTACGAGCCGACTATCGTGGAGTTCACCGACCAGTCGCCCCCTCCCGGGAACATCCGGCTGAGGAGGGCGCGGCGGACCGGTGGCTCTAACGAGACCTCGAAATGGCGCGATGAATCGAAAACGCGGCAAAATTTGCAGACGCGCGGGGATGCGAAAACGCGATCCACCGGGCATCCGGTCCGGCGCGCGACTCCGTCCGCACCGTCATCGCCAGCCTCCCCCAACTTGAATCCCAACGGCGCCCCGGTCATAGACTGACGTGCCTTGGGCGCTTCGCGCGCGTCTTCCCCGGAGGCGGGGTTACCGGCTGGGGGCCTCAACATTAATGGTGTTGCTGCGAAAAGGCGGAGGTGAAGTAGCGGGGGACACCAAGCTTCCCGTGCAGTAACAGGTCCACCGTCGCCATGTTCGCCTCTTCGAAGTGCAGCCGGTAGGCGATCATCAGCTTGACCCCGGCCTGGTGGCAGGCGGCGATCATCCGTTCGCATTCCTCGCTGCTCACCGCCATGGGTTTTTCGCACAGCACGTGCATCCCCGCGGCGGCGGCCCGCACGGTGTATTCGCAGTGCATATCGTTCGGCAGCGCGATGTACACGGCGTCGACCGCCCGGCTGCGCAAGAATTCATCATATTGTTCGTAGCCCAGCGCGTACTCGACCTCGTATTCCTGCTTGAGCTTTTCCAGCTTCGTGACGTCGTCCGAGAACAGCGCGACCAGTTCGCAGTTGTCCACCGTGTCGAAGGCGGGCAGCACCGCCGACTGCGCGAAATGCCCCTGACCGACGACGGCGAACCGGACCGGCTTGTTCTGTTCACTGTTGTGGTCGCCCAGTATCGACATGTTCAACTCCTTGTTTTAACGGCTGATGTTCGTACTTGGCCGGCCGCATGCATCAACCATCAGTTTTTGCACAGGAGGACTCCATGAGCATGAGAACCACCGACACCCTGGACGAAGGCCGTGTGATCTTTCGCGAGCCGGAACCGGACAACAAGGAATCAAGCAATCAGGTGCAGGTGACCGATCCCGTCTGTGGGATGGACGTCGATCCCAATAGTCACTCGGCCGAGCTTTTGGACCACGGCGGCACCAGGTATTACTTCTGCTCGCGCGACTGTAAGGACAAGTTCGAACGAGACCCCGAAAAATTCATCACCGCAATTTAAGCGGCCACAAGGGCGGCCCTGGCGGTCCAAGGGCGCCGCCGGCCAACATGCCGTCGGAAGGGACGGCTGTCGGCCGGCAACCTGGGTTTGTTTGTCTACGGCACGATGCCACCGCATACTGGGCAGGTGAACGTGGCCGACGCGCAAGACTTGTCGTCAATGCAAGACTCGCACTGGTCCGCCTTGTCGCGGTAGCTCTTGTCGTCAGCGGCCTTATCCCTACATCTATCAGTGCACTGGCTCACATCGTAGTTCTTGTCGATACAGTCCTTGTAGCGGGAGCACACTGAATGACAGTCGAACGCGGCGTCCGCGGCGCTGCAGCCCACGTTCGAGGAAGTGATTCCGGCGACAAGCCCGGCGGCGATGGTAAGCGACAGGATCAATGAACGCATCTGGCTCTCCTTGGTTCTTCGCCGCGAACAACGACTATCGTTTCCGCGGGCGAAAGGTATGCGCTCCCCCATTTCAAGGGGCATGCCAGTCGCACCTACGCGACCTTCGTTGCGGGACCCGTCTTACCGCTGGGTAAACGGCAGGGCGCAGCTGGGCGGAGGGTTACACCCGGACCCCGCGAGTTACCGCCGCGTTACCGGTCAGGCTGGCTCGGGTGCCAGGTCGGGTGTGAGGAAAACGGAGTCCTCGATCTTCTTCTCTGCCTGGCCGGGGAGCAGCGGCACCACCAAGACCGGGCACGGGGCATGGCGCAGCACCTTTTCCGCCACGCTGCCCAGTAGGGTCTGGCTGATGCCGCGGTGTTCGTGCGTGCCCATGGCGATGAGGCCAGCGCCGATCTTGATCGCGTGGTCGACGATCTCCACGTGGGTGCGGCCACTTGAGGTGGCGGTGGTGCAGTCGATGCTGAGGAGGCGCACCCGGGCCGCAGCGGCCGTCAACTGCCCATTGTCCTCGGCGATAGATTCAGTGAGGTCGACCGGAATGGGCAGGATGCTGCCTGGCGGCATGGCCACGAAGGTGGGATCGACGCTGACATGAAGGAGTTCGATCGAGGACTTCCACATCCGGGCGAGCTCGATCGCCGCGGTCAGCGCCCGCTCGGATGCGTCCGAAAAATCTGTCGGCACCAATATGGTGCTCGTTCCCGCGAGTAACATGAGGACCTCCTGAAACGGATTGGTCACGGCGTTTCCCTCCCCCGCTGGGGCCTGGGACCTGCGCCCCCGGCAAACGCCTACAACTCTGCGGGCCTTGTGCTGCATTTTCTCGGCCAAGATCCCTTCCACGCCGATGGGGCAGCGCTCAGGCAGGTTGCGCTATTGGCCGGCGTGTGGGGTCGACGCGTCGGGGTCGCGTAGCACCAGTTGACCCACCGCGGTGACAAAGCAGGAGAGCGCGATCACCACGCCCCAGAACAGCGCCCCGGGCAGGAAGTTCAGCACCGCCAGCACCAGCCAGCTGAAGATGAAGACGTCGCGCCGGCCGAGAGACAGCAGCGCCAGGGCGACGCCGCGCGGGCGGCGCGCTCCGTCGTTCATCAACGACTTCATGTCCGCGCCGCGGGTCAACCGCCATCGGATCTTCAGCAATTCGCCCCCCACGCCCTGCCGTACCAGCTCGCGATAGGAGACGGCGTTGTACACCAGCAGCATGACGCAGCCGGCGCCGCTGGCCACGGCGGCCGGCCAGCCATGTCCCGCGCGCCAGAGCCCAACCCCCATACTGGCCAGCAGCGACAGATTCAGGAAGTCGTCGACCAAGGTGTCCAGCCACTCTCCGATGGCGCTCTGCTGGAACCGCACGCGCGCCAGCTCGCCGTCGCAGCCGTCCAGCACCGATTGAGCCTGTG
>JBDSME010000475.1:0-3855 GCA_039916065.1 Polyangia bacterium | reverse complement strand
GCCCCCGCCGCCAGGTACAGGTCGAAGTGCTGGATGGCGCCGCCCAGCCGCAACTTGCCGTGAGCCGGGTCCCAGACCAGGTCGGCGTCGAAGAGCAAGGAACGGCGGTTCCGGTCTCCCAGCACGGTGAAGACCCGTTCCAACTCGGGTCCCCCGGAGGAGGCGATGCGCGTCCAGGCGCCCGAGGCCTCGACCGCGAAGTCTTCGGTCATGTGATAGGCGTAGGCGGCGCCGAGCACGTAGGTGCCATCGAAGAGGTCGGAGGCGTAGTAGCCACCCTGGATGGTCATCTCGTGTCGGTTGGTCTGCTGGAAAAGGCGATCACGCACGTCGCGCCGCTTGCGCTTGGCGAAGAGGTCGGCCTTCACGTTCTCGTCTATGCAGGCGTCGGCGTCCGTCGCCGCCCCCTCGGCCGCGCCGTCGCTCTGGGCGTCTTGGTCCGCGGCGGCGGCGGCGGTGGCGGCGGCGCGCGCGACGCCGCCAATGGCCAAGACCAAGAGCAAGTCCGCCGCAATCAACAGGCTCACGAAAGACGCCTTCATCCTGGCACCCAGAAGGAGAGCCCGAACAAGGTGATCAGATTGTGAGTGGTGCGGCCGCGGCCGAGCACCTCTTGAGGAACCATCAGATCGCGGACGTCGACGCGCAGGGATATGAATCGCGTCAGGTACAACTTTACGGCCCCGCCCACCTGGAACGTCATTCCTTGCACGCTTTCGTGGGTGGTGTGTCCTGCCCCGGCGATCAACAGCAGATCAGCGTGGGTGATGCGCCGCTCGCTCCAGCGCAACTTCGCATGAACGGGCGACCACAGCATTGCTCCCAGAAAGTTCCAGGCCACACCGCCTTCGAAGTGTCGCTCGCGGTCGAAGGAAGTGAACGCCTCCTCCAAGCGAAAGGCCACCGGATTGCGAGTCACCATCACCTCGACCCCAAAGTCCTCCGATGGAAAGAAGGACAGCGCCGCCCCGTAGACGTAGGTCGACGACAGAGCGTCCGAGGCGTAATAGCCGCCCAGGCCCGAAAGCTCGAATCGGCGCTTCTTGAGGAAGTCGCGCTTTTGCACCCCCCGCCGCGCGCCGTCCTTCTCGTTCCCTCCTTCTCCCTCCAGACAGGAAAGTGCCCGCAACGACGTCCCGGGGCCCCCGGCGTCATCGCCGGCTTCGCCGCCGCGGTCCCCATCGTCATCGACGTCCGACAGGCCGCCGGTTTCTTGTTGGTCGGCGTCGGTAGCGCTCTGGTCGATCCTGTTCTGACGATTGCCGTGGTCGCCTGTGCCCACCGTGTCCGAGAATGGCTCGACAGAAAGAGCGCCGGGAATGCTCCCCGCCGCAGGGCTGCGTCGCACGGGTATGGCGGCCTCTTCAGCGGGCGTCCCGGCAGGCACGGCGGATGCGGGAGCAGCCGTCGCCATTCGAGCCGCAAGCGCCAGGCATGAAGCGAGGGCGAGCGTTACACGTAGCAACGCATAACGGTAGCTCCGCGCCTTCCCGCTTGGCAAGGCGCAATGACCAGGTTTCTGGCTCGCATCGTAGGTTTACAGCGTTTGCACCGGCCGAAACTGGAACAAAGCTGGTTCCCGTCGGCGAGCCTGGTATTTCTTTGTGCTTTGCTTTTGAAAGGTGCGATTCTGATGTGGGCATTCATGCGGAATACGCGCCAATGGTGGGAAGTCGCCGCTGTTTCATCAGTTGCGCAACCTGGTGGGTCAGTCTGCCCGACACGCCCGTGGTCACCGATACGTCGCGGGCGGCCAGGTCTGATGGTGGCGTTGCCGCTGTTTTATGCTTTCGCCGGCGGTGGTTGTAGCTCCGGCGCCGCCACGCGGGTCGACGCGGCCGTTGATTCAACGTCACCGTCGCCGCCAGGTTCGCCTGACGCTTCCGGCGGTCTCCGGGGTGACGCCGTCGAAGGTCCCACCTTTGTTCATGAGAGCTGCGAGACCGCCTCCCGGATCTGCGTCGGCTCGGACGTCTTCAGCTGCGCCGACCATCAACCGGGTGAGGTGGTGGAGCATTGTTCTGAAGCCTGCAGCCTGGGCCGATGCACCGCGCTTGCCTGTGCCCGGGCCGAACGGTCTGAAGGGCGACGTGGCTGCCGGTTCTACGGGGTGCAGATGGACAATGTTGATGCCGAAGATGGCCGGCAAACCATGGTGCTGTTGAACAACGGTGGCGCCGACCCGGCGGACGCGCGCATCGAAGTGCCGGCGGCGGATGGGACCTGGGCCATCTTGCAGTCGGTCACCGTGAAACCATTCAGCGGCGAAACGCTGCGCTTCACCCGTCCGGCGGTGTCGCCGGGCATCAACAGCGCCGTGGCCTTCCGGGTGGAAACGACCGCCCCGGTGCTGGCCCTGGCAATCGTCGACGACGACTTCGACCGGATGGCGCGCAGCTCTGCCGGGATGGTGTTGCTCCCCGTCCAGGCGCTGGGCGTTCAATACATGGCGGTCACCTCGCCAGCCTCCGCCACCGGCGCCGTGTCAGCCGCCGCCGGCAGCCGAGCGGGCGCTGGAGCAATCGCCGTGATCGCTACTGAGCCGAACACGCACCTGACTCTGCGGTTGACGGCGCCGGCGCTGGTTCAGGTGGTGGGCGTCCTCGACCCGCCGCCCGCCTCCTACGATGTGCCCGTCCTGCGGGCCGGCGATGTGTTGCAGGTGTTCTCCGCCAGCCCGGGTGGGGACCTCACCGGCAGCACAATCACCTCGGACTCTCCCGTGGCGGTGTTCTCCGGGAATGTTTTCACCTCGTATTCGTATGAGGTGACCGGTTTCAATGGGGCCGACATGGCACAGGAGCAGCTACCGCCGCTCACCAGCTGGGGCCACCAATATGTGGGAGCCCGCCTGGTACCGCAGATGGCGTGCGATCCATTTTTCGACGGGGGGGCGGGCCTGTGGCAGGTGGTCGCCGCCGAGGACAACACCACGGTGGTTATTTCTCCTGCCGCGGGCGTGTCGGTCGATTGGCCGGACCTGTCACCTGCGCTGAACTTCAAGCTGGATGCCGGCGGCTCTCGGCGGTTCTTTGCGCGGGGCAGCCTGGGGGCAAAAGCGCCCGCCGACTTCTTGATAACGGCGAACGGCCCCATCTTGCTAGCGCAGTGGCTGGACTGTGAACCAGGGCTGGCCTGGGGAATCGACACCCGCCTGTCGGCCACGCCGCTGTTCTTCACGCTGCCGCCGAACTTCGAGCACGAGGTGGTGGTGGTGAAGAAGGTCGGTACCTCGCTGACGCTGGACGGTAGACCGCTGGCGGAAGATCGCTTCACCCTGGTCTCGCCGCAGAGCCCACTTGAGGCCATTCGATTGAGCGAAGTCGACGTTGAGACGTGCGCGGACCCTCAGGCGTTTTGCGATCATCTCCTGACGGGCGAGGGGTTCGGGGTCACCTGGCGGGGGATGGACGTGGTGTGCAGCTACGCCCTGACCGTCCCGCCGGCGAACGGGTGCGTCCTTCCAACCGCTCACTGCCAGATTTTTTAGAGCGGGAGGGCTCGCCGTCAGGCGGTGCGGATTGCTTCCATTTCGGAGGCGAGCCGCTCGCTGCCGAACCCCTGCGGATCGTGTTTGCGGCGGACGTCGAAGTACAGCAACACAGAGCCCAGCACGGGGATGGGCATCGCCAGCAACGTCAGAGCGTCCTGGAACAGTCGGGAGAAGAACAGTCCCGCCGGGATGATGCCGGCCACGAACTGCGCCACGCCCGAGATCATGCCGAACACGATCAACATCAGCAACATGCGCAGCCAATCGGAGCGCACAAGCTGGTAGCTCCGCCGCAGCGCCGCCGTGCCGCCAATCCCTTCGAACAGCGCCACCGAAGGGACGAAGGTGAAGAAGAACGCCAG
>JBDSME010000474.1:0-16928 GCA_039916065.1 Polyangia bacterium | reverse complement strand
GCGCTCGAACTCGGGATCGACGCTGGCGGTTGCTTCGTCGAGGATCAGCAGGCGGGGCTCGCGGCAGATGGCGCGCGCGAAGGAGATCAGCTGGCGCTCGCCCGCCGAGAAGTTCGCGCCGCGTTCGGCGACAGGCGCGTCGAGACCGCGCGCCTCGGGCATCACGTCTGCTCCGGCGGTCGGTGTGCCGGTTTGCGGCGCGAACGGGTGTCGGCTGCCAGCGCTTCTGGCCTCGATCACCCGATCGGCGCCCACCAGGCGGGCCGCCGCCCAGATCCGCGCTTCGGTCACCTCCGGATTGCCCAGGCCGATGTTTTCGCCCAGCGTTCCCGAGAACAGGAAGACGTCCTGGCTGACCACCACCACCTGTCGGCGCAGCGACGCCAGGTCGATGTCGCGCACGTCCACGCCGTCGATGCGAATGATTCCTGACTGGGCTTCGTAGAGGCGCGGCAGCAGCTTGATTATCGTCGACTTACCAGCACCTGTGGCGCCCACGATTGCCACCGTCTCTCCCGGAGCGATGGCCAACGACAGCTCTCGCAAGATCGGTCGCGCGGGCCGGTAACCGAAGGTGACCTGCTCAAACACCACCGCCGGGGCGGGGGCCAGTGCCCTCACTTTTTCGCCGCCCACCGGTTGTTCCAGGTCGCCGCCGCCGCCGCCGTCGAGATCCTTGGTGTCCAGCAAGGCGAACACGCGCTCCGCCGCCGCTGTCGCCTGCTGCATCACCGTGTACTTCGCCGACAGATCGCGCAGCGGCGCGAAGAACTTGCCCAGGTACTCGATGAACTGCACCAGCACCCCGAAGGTCAACCCGCCGGCGGCGATGCGCGCCCCTCCGTTCCACAGCAGGGCCGCCACGGCGATGGCGCCCACCGCCTCGACCACCGAGTACAGCGCGGCGTCGGCGGCGATGGCGCTGGCGTTCGCCCGCCGGTATTCGCGATTGATGACGTCGAATTCCCGGGCGACGCGTTCCTCCTGGGCGAAAGCCTGCACCACCTTGATGCCCGACAGGTGCTCCTGCAGGAAGCCATTCATGCGCGACAGCTTGGCGCGGATCTCCCGGAAGGCGTCGCGCACCCAGCGTCGAAACAGCGCCGCGATCGCCGCCAGCACCGGCACCGCCGCCATCGAAAACAGCGCCAGCTTTCCGTCGGTGCGAAACATCACCAGGATGATCAGGCCCAGCCGCACCACATCGCCAAGCAGGCTGATGACGCCCGAGGCGAACATCTCCGTCAGCGATTCGATGTCGTTGGTCATCCTGGTCATGAGCTGACCCACCGGGGTGCGATCGAAGAAGGCGGCTGACAGCCTCAGGGCGTGCCGGTGGGCGGTCAGCCTCAGGTCGCTCATGGCGCGCTGGCCCACCACCTGAACCAGGTAGTTGTGTCCGAACGACGCCGTGTACTGCCCCACCAAAGCGGCCAGATAGAGCACGCCCAGCCTGTCCAGCCCCGCCAGCTTGCCGGGCGCGATGTGTTCGTCGATGGCCAGCTTCAACAGGTACGGCTGCACCACCTCGAAGGCAGACACCAGAGGCAGCAGCCCCACCGCCACCCAGAGCGCCCGCGCCTGCTTGCGCACGAAGGGAAACACCCGCGCCAGCAACCGCCCGTCGAAAGCGCGGCCCGCGGCCGTCTTTGTCGTCTTGGACCCGGACGATTGCCCGCTGGACGATTGCCCGCTGGCGTTCGCGCCGCTCACGCCGCCCCCTCTGACGGCGGCGCGTCGGCCGCCAGCGCTTCGGCGGCCAGCTGTTCGCGGTAGAGGGAGGCGTAGACCCCCTGGGTCGCCAGCAGCTCCTGGTGGGTTCCGCGCTCCGCGATCCGCCCGCCATCCAGCACCACGATCTGGTCGGCTTCGCGCACCGCCGCCACGCGGTGCGAGACCACGATGGAGGTGCGACCGCGCAAGATGGGGCGCAGCCTGGCCAAGATCGCGCGTTCCGTCTCGGCATCGACCGACGACAGCGAATCGTCGAGAATCAGCAGCCGCGGCTCGGTGGCGATGGCGCGGGCCAGGGCCACGCGCTGCCGCTGGCCGCCCGACAGGGTTATCCCCCGCTCCCCCACCACGGTGTCGATCCCGTCGGGCAGCTCTGCCAGATCACTGGCCAGGCCCGCCGCTTCCACCGCCCGCGCCACGCGCGCGGCGCGCGCTGTGGGGGAGATTCCGGGCCCGATGCCGAACGCCACGTTCTCCGCCACGGTGGCTGAGAACAAGAACGCCTCCTGGGGCGCGTAGCCGATCAGCGAACGCAGCGCCACCAGCGGCAAGTCATGCACATCCTGACCACCCACGAACACGGTGCCGCGTGGCACATCCCATAGCCGCGGCACGGCGTCGGCCAGCGTGGTCTTGCCGCCGCCGGTGGGACCGACGATGGCAAGCGTGCCGCCTGGTGGGATCTCCAGGGACACGTCATCCAGGATGGTCCGCTGCTCCCGTGTCAGCGAAAGGTGCTGGATGCGCACGGCGGGCCCCCCGCCGTTCAGCGACAGAGGCGGCGCCGCAGACTGCGTGCTCGTCTCTCTGGCGGGTGGCGCGTCTCTCGCGCCCGTCGCGCCCATTGCGCCCATCGCGCGTGCCGCGCTTGCATCGACCGTGGCGGCGTCGGAGATCGCGGGCTCGCTGGCCAGCAGGTCGCGCACCCGCACCCAGGCGGCGACGCCGCGCTGCCAGACGGCCAGGATCCACCCCAGCGCGATGGTGGGATAGGACAGATAGGCCAGATAGGCGTTGAAGGCGACCAGCCCGCCCAGCGTCAGACGCCCGGCGATCACCTCCCGTCCCCCGGCCCACAGCACGATGAGCGTCCCCAGGGCGCCGATCACCGCGAACAGCGGCGTGAGGCTGCCGCGGGTGCGCGCCAGCGACAGGGCACGGTCAAGATAAAGCTGGCTCTGGCGCGCGAAGGCGGCGTGGCGGCGATCTTCCAGTGCGTAGGTCTTCACCACGGCCATCCCGGCCAGGTCTTCTTGCAGCGAGGTGGACAGCGCCCCCAGTTGCTCCTGCAGGGCGCGGCTGGCGGTGTAGATGCGGCGGCTCCAGAATCGCGCTGTGGCGATCAGCGCCGGGTAGGGGAGAAGCGCGATCACGGTCAAGCGCCAGCTCAGGTGCGTCAGCAGCCAGATGCCCGTGGCGTAAACCATCACGGTGTTCACCACGTTGAGAATTCCGGGACCGAACAGCATGCGCACCGCCGACAGATCGTTGGTCATGCGCGACATCACGTCGCCGGTGGCGTGACGTCGATAAAATGTCGGATCCATCCGGCAAAGGTGCCTGAACAGATCCCCGCGCAGCCCGAACTCCACGTTCCGCCCCGCGTTGAAGATCAACACCCGAGAGGCCGTTCGCATCGCTGCCTGCGCCACCGCCGCCGCGGCGATCCAGGCGGCGTGGCGTGCCACGGTTCCCAGCATCGTCGCGCGCGCCGCCGCCGCCGCGATCGCGGGGTCACGGTAAGCATCAAACGAACGTAGGGCGTCCACCGCCAGCTTGAGCAGCCAGGGAATGGTCATGCCCAGCGCGTTGGTGGCCGCCAGGCACAGACAACCGAGGACCAGCAACCAGGTCTCGCTCCGCAATCGCGCCGCGATGGACAGCCGTCGCTGCCGGGCGTCCGGCCCGTGTTCCAGAGGGGGAGGGAGAGGCGGCGTGGACGACGACGGCGACGGAGACGGCGGCGCGCCGGTCTGTGCCGGAAAAGCGGAGCCGGCGGACGGGGAGCGGCGACCGGGGGACGAGGGGAGATCAGCAGAATGCGAAGGCAACGGCGACAGTATTCATCATCTTCCCCGACTGGCGAGTCAACACCGCCCCTATGATCTCCAGGTCTGGCTTGAACAGGCGGAAGCTTGGGGACTATAGTCCTTGCGCTTCACCCCAAATCCCAATGGAAACCGACATTTCGACAGCACTGGCGACATTACAAATCGACCCCGCCAACGCTCATGCCTTGAGCGCGTTGAAGGGGCTCAAACCGGGCAACGGCGCGGGGGTCGACCCCGAAGCGCTGGCGCGTGCGCTGGCCGACGCCCGTCGCTGGCATCGGGAACGCGGCGACTTCGAGCTGTGCGTGCAGCTCATCGATCTCGAACTCCCCTGGACGGGCGAAAAGGCGCGTCGCGCCGAGCTGCAACACGAAAAGGGCCGAATACTGGCCGATGAGCTGCTGCGCGACGAGGAGGCCCAGGCCTGCCTGCGCGCCGCCCTGGAAGATCTGCCAGGCCATGCCCCCTCGACGGAGGGCCTGGCGCAGATGGCGCTGATTGCTTCCAACTGGCAGCCGATCGCGTCCCGCTACCTGAAGCAGGCCGAGGAAGCCAGCGACCCCCAGATGGCGTCCAGCCTGTTCGTATCGGTCGCGGAGATGTATCTGAAGTACCGCCCCGACGCCGACGGGAAGGGGAACGAAGGCGAGACGCATCTGCGCCGCAGCCTGCAGCTGGATCCCAAGAATCGCCGCGCCAGCCAGCACCTGGAGCGCTTGCTGCGCCGGCGCAACCGGCCGGACGAGCTGTTCACGCTGCTCGCCGAGCGGGCGTCGCTGGCCCAGAGCCGCGAGGAACGGGCGCAGGCGGAGATCGCCGTTGCCGAGATTTCCCAGAGGCTGGGCAAGACCGAAGAGGCGCTGGCACACTTCCGCAAGGCGCTGGAGTCCACCCCCAGTGAAGCGAAGGCGCTCCGCCCCGTGGTCGCGGCCCTCACTGAAAAGAAGGATTGGCCCGAGCTGGCCAAGGTGCTGGAGCTGGCCTCGCGGTCAAAGCGCGGTGAGGCGGACGTTCCTCTCCTGATGCAGCTCGGGGCTCTGCAGTGGAAGAAACTGGGGCAGATCCCCCAGGCGGAGCTCAACTTCCGAAAGATTCGCAAGCTGAGCCCGGCCAACCGGCCGATGGTGGAATTCTACCGGGAGTTCTACGCGCGCCCCGAAGACCTGCCCCAGTTGCTGGCGGTGCTGGCCGCTGCCCAGAAGGCGGAGACCGATTCAGAACGGCGGATCGCCATCGGCATCGAGATGGCCAAGGCAGCGGAGTCGCGCCCGCAGAACCTCGAGAAGGTCATCGACATCTGGAAGGGGCTGCTGCGCCTCAAGCCCCACCTGCCCGAGGCGGTGGAGGCCTTGCGCCGTCTTTACACCAAGACCCAGAAGTGGAACGCGCTGCTGGACCTGCTGAAGGACGATCTCGAGGCTATGCCCGAGAGCGCCAAGGATGAGCGTATCGCGCGCACCCTTGAGATCGCGGACATTTACCGCGACCGCCTGAACCTGGAGGTGATGGTCGTCAACACCTACCTGGCGGTGCTGCAGATCAACCCGCGGCACCCGCAGGCGCTGAGCGCACTGGCCGCGCGCTACGAGGCCCAGGGGCGCTGGAGTGATCTCATCGGCGTCCTGAGCCGCCAGGCGGACGTCGCCGCCACCGAGCCGGAGCGGCTCACCTTGCACCGCCGCATCGCGGCCCTGTGGATGGACAAGCTGTCCAAACCGCAGAACGCCGTGCTTAGCCTGGAGAAGATCCTGGACGTCGATCCGCGCGACGTCGAGGCGCGCACGCGGCTGCGCGACATTTATACGCGCGGTCGCACCTGGCGCGCGCTGGTGGACCTCACCCGGCGCGAGGCTCCTCTTCTGGAACCGGCCGAGCGCCGGGAACGTCTGGCGGAGGCGGCCCGCGTGACCTTCGATCGGCTGGGCGACAGCAAGGAAGCGATCAACCTCTGGAACATGGTGCTGGCCATCGACGAGCGCGACGCCGAAGCTCTGACGGCCCTGGCGGCGCTGTACGATCGCGAGCGGCGCTGGGCAGCGCTTGCCGAGATCCTGGAGCGGCAGCGGCTGGCCGCCAGCGTCGCGCAAAAAGATCCCGCCGTCGAAGCGGCCTTGCTCGAGCGCCGCGGGGTTCTGCTGTACGAGAAGCTGGGGGCAGCCGACGCCGCCATCGCCGTGTTCCAGCGGGTACAAACGCTACAGCCGCAGAACGTGCGGGCGCTGCGCGCGCTGCGCGAGATCTATGCCCAGGCCGGAGACTTCGAGGCGCTGGAGCAGCTCTTCGCCGGGCAGGGCAATTACGAGGACCTTTGTGACACGTTGACCACCCTGGCGGATCGCACCCCCGATCCGGCGGCGCGTACGCGCATGCTCGGCCGCGTGGCGGTGCTGGCGCTGGAGAAGCTGCGCCAGCCTGACCGTGCGCTGAAGGCGTACGAGCGGATCCTGGCCACCGATCCCACCAACCTGGCCGCCGCCGAGGCGCTGGTGCCGCTGTACCGCTCGTCGCAGAAGTGGCCGCGGTTGCTGGCCACGTACGAAATATTGCTGGGCAAGGCGCTCGACTTTCAGGGGGATGCCGCGCCGTCGCATCTGGATCCGGCCGCGCGTCTGACCATATTGAAGGACGGCCGCCAGATCGCCGAGCAGCGCATGGGCTCGAAGGGTCTGGCTTTCCAGTGGGCGGCGCGTTGCTTCGAGGTGGCCCCGTCCGATGAAGGGGTGCTGGCGGAGCTGGAGCGGCTTGCCGGTGAAGCGGACGAGTGGGACGTGGTGGCCGGGCTGTATGCCAAGCGGCTGGGGTCGCTGACCGGCGGAACCTCCGGCGGCGATGCTGCCGACGCGAAGGAGCGCCGGTCGTTGTTGCGCCTTTCATTGCGCGTGTCGGCCAGCAAGCTGCAGCGGCCGGCCGAGGCCCGCGCCTTCGCCGAGGCGTTGCTGGCCGACGATCCCACGGACGAGGAGGCGCAAGGTACGCTGGAGCAGATCCTCACCCAGGTGCAGGCCTGGCCCAATCTGGCCGCCTTGTTGCACGGACGCGCCGCGCGCACCGCCGAGGTTGGGGAGCGGGCCAAGTTGTTGTTCCGCATCGCCCAGCTCGAAGAAGAAAAGGCCAACGACCTGGCCGCCGCCGCGCGCACCTACGGCGAGATCGTCGATCTGAATCCCACCTCCGAGGCGGCGCTGCGGGCGCTGCGCGCCCTGGGAAAGATCCTGGAGACGCGGCAAGACTGGGCGGGCCTGGTGCAGGCGTTGCGGCGCGAACTGGAGGTGCGCGCCCCGCAAGCGGCGGACGGGTCCGGTCCCGCCGCCGCTGGAGGCGACGTCGCGTCCGTGGCGCGCGCGCGCGGGCAGGGGCAAGGACAAGCGCAGCCGCAAGCAGATGTCCGGGAAGATCTGTTGCTGCGCATCGGCGACATCGAAGAGCACCGCATCGGAAATCTGGATGCGGCGTTCGCGACCTATAGCGACGTCCTGACGGCCAACCTGCTCAGCACCGCCGCCGTGGCCGGGCTGGAGCGGGTGGACGCGGCCGCGCCGGGCCGCGAAGTTGAGATCGCCACGCTGGTGTTGCCGTACTACCAGCGCACCGACAACGCCCCCAAGCTGGCAGCGGCGCTGGAGGTGCTGGCAGCGGTGGCACCGTCGCCCGACGAGAAGATCCAGAAGATCGAGCGGCTGGTGGCGCTGTACGCCGGTCCCTTGAAAGATCCACGCGGCGCCTACCGCGCCGCCTTCCAGATCTTCGCGCTGAATCCCGCCAACCGGGCCAACCGCGAGTCGCTGGCGCGCTTCGCTGGCGAGGTCAGCGCGGTGCCGGAGCTGGCCCAGCGCCTGCGCGCCATGGCGGCGCGGACGCAGGATGCGGAGCTGCGTCGCGATCTGCTGGTCGAAGTGGCAGAGCTGCTGGAAACGCGCCTGGGCAACGCGGCCGAAGCCGAAAAAGTTTATCGTGAGATCCTGGAGGCGGAACCGCTTCATGCCGGCGCCTTCCGCGCCCTGGGGCGCCTCTACCGGGATGGTGAACGCTGGTCCGATCTGCAGGCGCTGCTCGATGCGCGCCAGAACCGCGTGGCCGACGTGGCGGAGCGGATCGATCTGCTGGCACAGATCGCCGAGGTGGACGAGACGGTGCTGGACGATTCAGCGCATGCCATCGCCAGCTACGAAAAGATGCTGGAGCTGGATCCGTCCGATCCGCGCGCCTACAAGGCGCTGGATCGTCATTATGCCGCCGCCGAGCGGTGGCGTGATCGCGATCAGTTGCTGGAGCGGCGCCTGCACTTCGCGGCAGAGGGCGAGGTCTCCGAGCTGGAGTTTCGCCGGGCCGAGCTGCGCTATCACAGGTTCTCGGACATCGACGGCGCCATCGACATCCTCTCCTCCATCGTGCGCCTGAATCCCGCGCACCAGGGGGCGCGGCAGCTTCTGGAGAGCGCGCTGACCTCACCGGCCCACCGGCGACGGGCGGCCGAGGTGCTGGCGCCGCTGTACGAGGCCGAGCAGTCGTGGAACAAGCTGGTGACGGCACTGGCCATCGAAAGGGAAGGACGCGAAGGACCGGACGCCGCCGCGCTGCTGGCGCACATAGCTGGGTTGCAGGAGACGCGGCTCAATGACCCGACCGCCGCTCTGATCGCCTGGCGCCAGGCTCTGACCGCCGACCCCACGCACAAGACCGCCCTGTCCGAGGTGGAACGCCTGGCGGCGTCGCTGGAGATGTGGAGCGAGCTGGTCGACGTCTACCAGGAGCTGGCCTTTCGGCGGGACGGCGCCGATCTGATGGGTCGGGCCGATCTGTTGTCGCGTGCCGCCCGGCTTTACGCAGGCAAGATCGGCAACCGCCGGGCCGCCATCGATGCCTGGAAGATGGTGCTGAACCTCGACCCCGAGAACATCACCACCACCAAACCCGCGGCTGATGCCCTCGAAGCGCTATATGCCGACACCGGCAACGTCGAGGCGCTGGTCAAGATCCTGCGTATGCAGGTGGCGTGGGCCGACAGCCTGCCGGCGCGTCGCGCGATCCTGTTTCGCATCGCCGATCTGGAAGAGACCGCCCTGGCCGACACCGAGGCCGCCGTGGTCACCCTGCGTTCGATCCTGGAGCTTGATCCCACCAGCACCGAGGCGCTGGATCAGCTCGAGCGGATCTTCCAGGAGGGGGGACAGGCGCGCTCCCGCGTGGAGATCTTGCGCCGCCGCATCGATCTGGCCAAGGACGCCGGAGTCCGCCAGGAAATTTGGCGCCAGATCGCCGGAGTACTGGAGCGGGACGTGGGCGACGCCGAGGAGGCCATCGCCGCCAATCTGGCCATACTGGACGAGAACCCGGACGATCTGGGCGCGCTCGATACCCTGGCACACCTCTACGAGCAACAGCGGCGCCACGCCGATCGGCTGGAGATCCTGGAGCGCCGCCTCACTTTGATCAAGCGCGAGGGCGCTTCTCGGCAGGACGTGGCGGCGCGCGTGGAGGTGTTGCGCCGCATCGCCGAGCTGTCGGGAGGACCGCTGGCCAATCCCAGCGAGGCCCTGGCCCGCTGGCGCGAAATCCTCACCCTGGCGCCCGGCGATCCCGGTGCGCTGGCGGCCCTGGAGCGCATGCTGGCCGGCGGCGCGGACGGCGCTGCCGACCAGAGCCTGTCCCCAGCGCTGCGCCTCGGCGCGGCCGAGGCACTGGAGACCATGTACGAGAGCGCGGGCCGCTTTGCCGAACTGGCGGGCGTGCTGCAGATTTATGTCGACACGGAGAGCGATCCGGGCGCGCGCATCGCCATCCTCACGCGGCTGGCCACGTTGCAGGAGACGCACCTGCGCGACAACGAGGCGGCGGCGCGCACCACCGCCCTGGCCATCCGCGACGCCTTGAGCGAACCGCAACTGCCCGCCCTGCTGGACAGCTACGAGCGGCTGGCCGGCGCCGGTCAGACCGCGGAGGTGATCTCACTGTACCGGGAGATCTCGCCCGACGTGCTGGACGAGACCGTCAAGCTGCGCCTGGACCGTGAGATCGCCGAGGGGGCGCTGAGCCTGGGCGACAGCACCCTGGCGGCGGAGTGCTACCGCCGCATCCTGGATCGCGTGCCGGACGACGCGGCGGCTCTCACGGCGCTGGAGGGGATCTACCGGGCCGAGGACAATGCCGAGTCGCTGTACGACGTGCTGTTCCGGCAGGCAGAGCTGGCCACCGATCCCGCGGTGGAGCGACGCGCCCGGGCACAGCTCGGGGCGCTGGCGGAGGAGAAGCTGGATCGCCCCGAGGAGGCGGTCGTCGCCTACGAGCGCGTGTTCGAGCTGGGGCGCGACAACCCCGAGGCCGTGGAGGCCCTGGATCGCCTTTACACGCGCAGCCTGCGCTGGAACGATCTGGTGAGTCTGATCGAGCGGGTGTTGGAGCGCCGCATGCCCGAGTCGGCGGCACTGGCCTTGCGCTACCGATTGGCCGAGCTCACCGGTCAGCGGCTGAACGATCCCGAGGCGGCGGTCGAGCACTTGCGAGCGGTGTTGCGCGCCGATCCCGATCATCCGGGCGCCATCACCACCCTGGAAGGAATGCTGGAGGATCCAGTGGTGCGCGGCATTGCGGCCGAGCTGCTGGAGCCCGTCTACGCCGGCCGCCAGGACTGGGCATCGCTGATTCGCATCGCCGAGATCCGGCTGCAGCAGGTGGATGATCCGGCGCAGCGGCTGGCGCTGACCAAGCGCATCGCCCGCCTCTATGAGGAGCAGCTCGAGGACTACGACAGCGCGTTGAAGTGGTACGGCAAGGTTTTTCAGGAGAACCCCACCGAGCGGATCAACCTGGAACAGCTCCTGCGTCTGGGCGGTAACCTGGGACGGTGGCGCGAGGTCGGGGCCCTGCTGTCCGACACTCTGGCGGGGTCGCTGGAGGATTCGCCGGCGCTGCTGGAGATCGTCCGGCGCGCCGCGGAGATCTACGACGTGCAGCTGAACAGCCGCGTGGAAGCGCGCCCGCTCTACCGGCGCCTCTACGACGCCCGTCGCGCGGATCCCGAGACCGCGGCCTTGTTCGAGGGGGCGCTTGAGCGCTGGGAAGAGTGGCTGGAGCTGCGCGAACTCCTGGACGAGCAGGCGGGCGCGGCCACCGACCTCGAGGCCAAGAAGACGCTGTTGCGTCGCAGCGCGCTCATTGACGAGCAGCGGCTGAGCGACACCGATCGCGCACTGCAGACGCTGCGCGAGATCATCGATCTTGACCCCGATGACCGCACGGCGCCTACCGCCGCCGACGAGGTGGAGCGCCTGCTCCGCGCCGACGAGCGCTGGGAGGACCTGGCCGATCACCTGGAATCGCAGCTCGGGCGGGCCTCTGACGACGCGGAGCGCGACCCCCTGGCGCTGCGCCTGGCGGAGGTGTTCGAGAAGAAGCTGGAGAATCCCAGCGCGGCCGTGGAGCGCTACGCCGAAGTGCTGGAGCGCAGCCCGGCGAACAAGGACGCCATCGCTGCCCTGGAGAACTTGCTCACGTCAGCGCAGGAGCGCCCCCGGGTGGCCGAGGTGCTGGAGCCCGTGTACCGGCACGTGGGAAATCTCTCGCGGCTGGTCGGCGTGCTGGAGGCCCAGCTCGAGGGGATCGAGGACCGCACCGATCGGGTGCGCGTGCTGCGCGAGGTGGCCGAGCTGCAGCAGAAGCTGGCCCGCGTCGACAACGCCTTCGATACCCGGTCCCGCGCTTGGCTGGTCGATGTTTCCAACGCCGACACCCTGGCGGACATGGAGTCGCTGGCGCTGTCAGCGAAGCTGTACGGCCCACTGGTGCAGACCCTGCAGCAAGGGGCTCAGCTATCGGGTGATCCCGAACTGCAGGCCCGCCTATGGGCGAGGTCCGCCTCCGTCCTGGAGGCGCAGCTCCGTGACCCTGGTCAGGCCATCGAGGCCTGGCGGCAGGCGCTGGAGGCGCGGCCCGATGACCTCGATTCCTTCCAGGCGCTGGAGCGCTTGCTGGCGGCAGGAAACCGCACCGCGGAGCTGGCGGAGGTGCTGGAGAAGCACCTCGAGGTTGCTACCAGCGCCACGGATCGCAAGGAGATCGGCAAGCGCATCGCCGTGCTTTACGACCAGGCATTGAAACAACGCGATCGCGCCATCGAGGCGTGGCGCGCGGTACTGGATATCGATGAGACGGACATGGATGCCCTCGACGCTCTGGGGCGTTTGTACGTCGCCAATCTGGCCTGGCGCGAGCTGGCGGATGTGTTGCAGCGAAAGATCGAGCTGACGCCCGACCCCTTGAACCTGCGCCTGATGCGCTTGACCTGCGCACGCCTCTTTGACGACCGGCTGTCAGAGCCCCAGGAGGCGCTCACGCAGCTCCGGGCCGTGCTGGTCATCTCGCCCGGGGACGCCGAGGCCCTCGATTCACTGGATCGCATCCTCACCCGCGAGGGGCAGCACGCCGATCTGCTGGAGGTTCTGGACCAGCGCGCGGCCATCGAGGTGAATCCCGCCGCGCGCGCCGCCACCGCGGTGCGCGCCGCCCACCTGCTGGGCGAAGAGCTGTCCGACGTGGAAGGGGCCATCGGCCGCTATCGCACCATCCTGGGCGACACCCCCGACAACCAGGAGGCGCGGCAGGCCTTGTGGCGCATCGCCCGCGGTCAGGACTTCCGGCAGTCGGCCATCGCCGCCCTCGAGCCGCTCTTGCGCTCCGGCGCCGAGTGGCCGCAGGTAGTGGAATTGCTGGAGCTCAAGCTGGCCGTCGAGGACGCGCCGCTGACGCGTGTGGAGATCCTCTCGGAGATCGCCGCCATCGAGGAGAAGGAGCGCGGCGATGCCGCGGCCGCCTTCAAGGCCTGGTCGCGGGCCTTCGCCGAAGAGATCACCGAGGCCGAACCGCGCCAGGCGCTGGAACGACTGGCCACTGCCAGCGACGACTGGGTGGGACTGGCGGTGGTGTACGAGGAACGGCTGACCGCCACCTTCGACGCTGGCCTGCAGCGATCGCTGTCCATGCGCCTGGGTGAGCTGTACGAGGTGCGCCTGGGCGATCAGCAACGGTCGCTGGAGTTCTACCGCAAGGCCGCGGAGACCGCCGGCGAAGAGGGACCGGTGCTGAGCGCGCTGGAGAGGGTGCTGGGCGCGCTGAAGCGCCCCGGGGAGCTGGCCGAGGTCCTGCAGCGCAAGTCGGAGGTGACCACCGATCCGTTGCAGCAGGCGGAGATCCTGGTGCAACTCGGCCAGGTGCGGCTGGCCCTGGACGACATCGATGGAGCGCTGGTTGCGTTCCGCGCGGCTCTGGAGAAGGCACCCGAGAACGCGGCGGCGCGCGCCGCGCTGCGCGGCCTGCTGTACCGGGAGGAAGCGCGCGAGGGTGTGCTGGACGTTCTGGAGCCTCTGGCGGAGAGCCGGGGCGATTACCACGAGCTGGTGGCCCTGTTCGAGGTGCGCCTGGCCTCGCGAGAGGAGCCGTCGGAGCGGGCGGTGTGGTTGCGGCGTATCGCCGAGATCCAGGAGGAACGGCTGGGGCAGGCCGAGCACGCGCTGGCCTCGCTCGGGCGGGCACTGGCGGAAGAGCCGGTGGCCGGCGAGACCGTGGAGGCGCTGGAGCGGGTGGCGGGCCTTGCGGGGCGGCCGGCCGAGGCGGCCCGCCTCATCGAGGCGGCGCTGCCAGACGCGGATCCCACCGCGGCACACGAGCTGGCCTTGCGGGCGGCTCGGCTTTACGAGAGCGAGCCCGGGCAGCGCGCGGCGGCCGAGCGGCTGTACGCGCGCGTCCTGGCCGACGATCCCGAGAACGTCGACGCACTCAAGGCGCTGGAGGCGCTGTATCGCGCGAGCGGCGATCGGCCCGCTTTGGCAGGGGTGCTGGAGCGGCGCGCCGCCGTCGAGTTCGATCCCACGGCCCGGCGGGAACGCCTGTCCGAGGCGGCGCGTCTGCGCGAAGAGCTGGGAGACATCCCGGCGGCGCTGGCGGCCTGGCAGAGCTTGCGCCAGGCGGAAGAGGGCGACGCCGAGGTCCTGGTGGAGATGGCGCGTCTTTACCAGAACCAGGGGAAGCCCGACGAGCTGTGCGACGTGCTGGCGGAGGGGGCGCGGTTCGAGACTGATCCGGTGGCGCGGGCGGCCCTGCTGGCACGGATAGGAGAGATCCGCATGGAGTCGCAGGGCGATCTCTCGGCGGCGGCGGACGCTTTCCGCGAGGCGCTGGACAGTACGCCGGACGATCCGGACCTGATGGCGGCGCTTGAACAGATCGAAGAGCGGCGCGAGGACTGGTCGACCCTGCAAGAGGTGTTGTTGCGCCGCCTGGGCGCCACCGAAGGTGCCGAGCAGATTCCGGTGCTCTTCCGGCTGGCGAAGAACGCCGAAGTGCGGCTGTCCGATCTGGACCAGGCCGTCGGCTTCTTGCACCAGGTGCTGCCGATCGACGAAACCAACGAAACGGCGTTCGCGGAGCTGGAGCGCATCCTGCGGGCCAACGAGCGCTGGTACGATCTTGTGGACGTGCTGGGCAAGCATGCCGATGTGGAGGCGCGTGCCGGCCGCCAGGAGACGGAGCTGGCCCTGCGCGTGGCCATCGCGGACGTCTGGGAGCAGAACCTGGAATCGACCGACAGCGCCGCCGAGGCGCTGGAGAAGGTTCTCGAGGTGGCGCCCAACCACGTCGGCGCGTTGCTGTCGCTGGCCCGCATTCATGAGGCGGCGGAGCGCTGGGAAGAAGCCACGGGGATGTTGGAGCGCGCGGCCGGCGCCGTGAGCAGCGGGGGGCAGGCCGCGGAGATCCACTTCCGCACGGCGCAGATCCGCAAAGCGCAGGGGGCCACGGGGGATGAGCTGGACGCCATCTACATAAAGGCACTGGAGGCCGACCAGACCCACAAGCCGTCGCTGAAGGCGCTGGAAGGGCTGGCGCGCGAGGCGGACGACAACGAGCGGCTGGTGCAGTTGCTGGACCTGCGCCTGGATGCCACCACCGAACCCACGGAGCGGCGCCTGTTGCTGGCCGACCTCGCGGGGCTTTACCGGGACGCCCTCAGCAACCCCACGGCCGCGGTCCCTTACCTCGTCCAGCTCTCGCAGCTGGCGCCCGATGATGTGGCGGTGGCCGAGAGTCTGGCCGATGCGCTCACGGCGATCGGGCGCGTCGATGATGCGGCGGTGATCCTGGAGCGCCTGTTGGAACAGCTTGGAAAGGTGCGCCGGGGCAAGGACGTCGCGCGGGTGTTGCAGCGGTTGGGCGGCGTCGCGGAGGCCAAGGGCAATCGCCCCGTGGCGCAGGAGCGCTACACCGCCGCCTACAAGCTGGACCCTGGTCACCCCGGTACCCTGGCGGCCCTGGGCCGGCTGGCCATGGCCAACAACGATCTGGAAGGGGCGCGGCGTTACTTCCGCTCGTTGCTGTTGCAGACGTTCGACGAGAAGACGGCCGGCATCACCAAGGCGGGCGTCTATCTAGCTCTGGGCCGTATTCACCTGCAGTCTGGCGAGGCGCCCAAGGCCCGCAACATGTTCGAGCGCGGCCTGGAAACCGATCCCAAAAACGAAGACTTGAAAGCCGCCCTGGCCGCGGTTCCGAAGTGACGGCGAGACGGTGGATCGCCTGGCCGTCGAGACGCTGCTCGCTGCCGATGAGCCGGCGCCGTACGAAATCTTGGGCGCGGGCCGCCGCTCCCCCTTCCTGATCATCTGTGACCACGCGGGACGGCGCCTGCCCCGGGCGCTGGGCGATCTGGGGTTGCCGGCGGGTGAACTGGCGCGACACATCGCCTGGGACATCGGCGCCGGCGCCGTGGCGTGCCGCCTGGGGGAGTTGCTTGACGCGGAGGTCATCATGCAGCGCTATTCCCGCCTGGTGATCGATTGCAACCGCCGCATCGCCGCCACCGATTCCATCGTGACGCGCAGCGAGCGCACCGACGTGCCCGGGAACCGCGGGCTGTCCGCCGAAGCGGCCGAGCTCCGCGCCCGTGAGGTGTTTCACCCCTATCATGATCAAATCCGCGGCGCGCTGGATCGACGGGAGGCGGGCGGCCTGCCCACCATCCTGATCGCGATCCACAGCTTCACCCCGGTGTTCCTGGATCTGGCGCGGCAGTGGCACGCCGGCGTTCTGTACATCAATGACGGCCGGTTCGCCGAGCCGCTGCTGCAGCTCCTGCGCCAAGAGGGAGAGGGCGACGGCGAGCTGGTCGTCGGGTGCAACGAGCCCTACCGTGCCTCCGAGCTGTTCGACTTCAGCATCGTGCAACACGGCGAGCGCCGGGGGATCCCCTACGTGGAGCTGGAGATGCGGCAGGACCTCATCGCCGACGTCACCGGCCAGGAAGAGTGGGCCACCCGACTGTCGCGCCTCTTCCCCCTGGCCGCCGCCCACATCACCGCCATTCCGACCACCAGGGGGGATTGTCGCGGGTGATCGCCAGCCAGGACGCGGAAGAACCGCAGACCGCCGTCGTCTTACGGATGACGTCCGCTTATATTCCGGCGCTACATGGGGTACCCGAATCAGAAGCGCCGGAAGGCGGCGCCGAGCTCACCGTCGTCGAGTGACCTTCCGTCCTCGGCTGAGCTGCGTCCGCAGGCGCCGTCGGAGCGCTTGACGGCCCTTCGGTTTGCGCAGGCGCGGTTATTGAAAGCGATCGCGGCCAAGAAGAAGAGCCTGGACAAGCTGGACGCCCGCATCGAGGAGACCGCCAGCCGCATGGCGACCCTGGGACCGCTGCGCGACCAACTGTTGCGGCTGGATGGCGAGATTCATCGCCTATTCAAGGAGTTGCTGGCGCGCAAGCGGCAGTCGCGTGAGGTCCGGCGGGCGCTGACGTTGGTCTACGCCTTTCTGATACGGACGGGGGTACTGGCGCCCGCGGGCTGGAGCGACACGGAGTCGCCCCGCCCGTCCGCGGGACGCGCCGAGGACGCCGATGACCACGACGAGACGACGGCGGGCCCGCCGCGCGGGGGCGGCGGCCTCTCAGCCAAGCGGCCGTCGGACGCGCCGGACGATCAAACGCTGCGCGTGCTGTTTCGTCGCCTGGCGATGGCGGTGCATCCCGATCGCGTTTCGGACGAGGCGGAAAAGGCGCGGCGCACCGAGGCGATGAAGGACATCTCGCGCGCCTACGCCGAGCGCGACCTGGCCCGCCTGCTGGCACTGGAACGCCAGTGGACCGAGGGCCCGCCC
>JBDSME010000473.1:0-8061 GCA_039916065.1 Polyangia bacterium | reverse complement strand
GAAAACACCCTGTTTCACGCATCCGAAGTGGAGTTGGCGGAGACCATGCGTGGGCTGCTGGAGGAGGTGCAGCGGGTCAATCCCACCCGCGTGGTGTTCGATTCGCTATCGGAAATCAGGTTGCTTTCACAGGGTGCTCTGCGCTACCGCCGGGAAATTCTGGCGCTGAAGCAGTTCTTCGTGGGGCGACGTTGCACGGTGATGCTGCTCGATGACCGTACCTCCGAACCGGGCGACTTGCAGTTGCAGAGCCTGGCCCACGGAGTCGTCTGCCTGGAGCAGCTCTCGCCTCTTTACGGAGCGGAACGCCGCCGCCTGCGGGTGCTCAAGATGCGGGGCGTTCGCTTTCGGGGCGGATTTCACGATTTCGCTCTCAAGACCGGCGGCATGACAGTTTTTCCGCGTCTGATCGCCGCAGAGCATCGCAGCGAATACGCTCCCGGTCAGCTGCGCAGCGGCGTGGCGCAGATAGATTCGCTGGTGGGCGGCGGCCTGACACGCGGCACCAGCACCCTGCTGATGGGCCCTGCCGGAACCGGAAAATCGACGGTGTCTCTCCAGTTCGCCAAGGCGGCCTCTGATGCCGGAGAGAAGGTGGCCATTTTTGCCTTTGACGAAGGATTGACCACTCTAATGACGCGCGCGATCGGGATTGGCCTGAACCTGCAGCCCGCGGTGGACGCCGGCGACGTGGAGATCCGCCAGGTCGATCCCGCGGAGATGACTCCCGGTGAGTTCACCCATGCTGTCCGCAAGGTCGTGGAAGAGCGGGGTGCGGGCGTGGTGATCATCGACAGCTTGAATGGCTACATGCACGCCATGCCCGAGGAACATTTCCTCACCCTGCAACTCCACGAGATGCTCTCCTACCTGGCGCATGCGGGGATCATCACCATCATGGTGGTGGCTCAACACGGAGTGGTGGGATGGGGGGTAGAAAGCCCCATCGACCTCAGCTATCTGGCGGACTCGGTGATGTTGTTTCGCCATTTCGAGACCGACGGGCGGCTACACAAGGCGATCTCCATGCTCAAGCGACGGGTGGGCGCTCACGAATCGACCATTCGCGAGCTGACCATCAGCAGCGCCGGCCTCAAGGTGGGGGAGCCCCTCAACCATTTTCAGGGCCTGCTCAGCGGCATGCCGTCACGCGCGGCGCCGCGGGCAGAGGCCGCGGAATGAGCGGAGCGACCGCAAGAGGCTCAAGCGATGCAACCGTCGCAAGCGTCGCAAGTCCCGCGCTCCAGGATCGCGTACTGATTCTGGCCCCGGCCGGGCGGGACGCTCATTTGGCGGCGTCGGTCCTGGAGCGCGCGGCGATCGGTTGCACCGTCTGCTGCGACGTGCAGGCGTTCTGTAGCGAATTCAAGAGGGGTGCCGCCGCGGGCGTCTTGACCGGGGAAGCGTTGGCCCCCGCCACCCGGGGGAGGCTGGTGGACGAATTCGCCGACCAGCCGCTGTGGGCGGATTTTCCGCTGGTGGTGCTGGCCGGCCGGCCCATCACCAGAGAGGACAGCCGCCGCCTGGTTCAGGCCCTGGATGAGCTGGGCAACGTTACGCTGCTGGACCGCCCCCTTCACGTGGAGACTATGGTCAGCACCGTCCGCGCCGCGCTGCGCGCCCGAAAACGCCAGTATCAGGCGCGGGAGCTCCTTTGTCGCCTGCAAGAGGGAGTGCGCGAACGCGATCATTTTCTGGCGACCTTGAGTCACGAGCTGCGCACTCCGTTGGGCGCCATCCGCCACGCCACGCAAGTTCTGAAGAACTCGGCGGTGCCGCAGGCGGAGCGGCCGCTGGCCATCGTGGATCGTCAGGTGACTCATCTGGCACGGTTGATTGACGATCTGCTCGACGTCTCGCGGGTGACCACCGGCAAGGTCATTCTGCAGCGGCACACCATGGATCTGCGCAGCGTGGTCGAACAGACGGCCCAACAGATGGAATCCACATTTACCGAGCAAGGCTTGCGCGTGGAGAGGAACCTGGGGGCTCTGCCGCTGTGGGTCCACGCGGATGCGGTGCGGCTGGAGCAAGTCTTCACGAACCTGCTGACCAACGCCGTGAAATACACCCCGGCGGGGGGCGGTATCCAGATCACCGCCGGGCTCGAGCCGGGCGGGGGCGCGCCGGATTCCCCGAACGGCGCCGTCTGGGTCAAGATCGTGGACACGGGCATCGGCCTGTCCGGTGAGCAGGTGGACGGGATCTTCGACATGTTTGCCCAGGTGGACCAAAGCCTTGCCCGTTCTCAGGGAGGAATGGGGATAGGCCTCACCCTGGTGCGTAGCTTGCTCACTCTTCACGACGGCACGGTCACCGCGCACAGCGCGGGACTGGGGAAGGGGAGTGAATTTACCGTAAGTCTGCCGGCCTGCCGGGAATCGCGTGTGATGGCCAGCCCGGCGATCGCCGCGCCGCCGGCGGCTTCCGGTTCCTCGCAACGGCGCGTGTTGCTGGTCGAGGACAATGCCGACAACCGGGAGCTGCTGCAAGAGCTCCTTGAGTTGGAGGGATATGAAGTGGTGGTGGCAGTCGATGGCGCGGAAGGAGTCGGTCGCGCCCTGGAGTTTTCACCAGATGTAGCCATCGTGGACATTGGACTGCCGGTGATCGATGGCTACGAGGTCGCGCGCCGGGTTCGCGCGGCCTTGGGCGAGCAGGTGACGCTGATAGCACTGACTGGTTACGGCAGGCCCGAAGACCGACGGCGCTCCGCGGAAGCGGGTTTTGACACCCAACTGACGAAGCCAGTCGATTTCGGGGATCTGCGCAAGGTGCTGGCTCGCCCCAGGAAGCGCCGCACCCTGCGCCTGGATCCCCGCGCCCCCACTGCCCAGACCAACAGCTAAGGCGCCCCGCCGTCAGACGGACGGCCGCGCGACACGCACGGTGGTTGTATTGAAAAAGGCCGCTCGTACAGAAGCACGAGCGGCCTTGGTTCGAAACGAAGCGCGCATGCGCGCGTGCGGTGGCTACGTTACGCGGCGACGAGCCACCATGCGGTAAACAGCCAGCAGAATCACGGCGCCAATCACGGACGCGATGATGCCGGGGCCCGCCTCACCCGCGTGATAGAAGCCCGCCGCCCGACCGATGAAGCCGGCGAGCACCGAGCCGGCAATACCAAGGAGCATCGTGATGAGGATGCCTCCTGGATCGCGACCCGGCATGACCAGTTTTGCGAGGGCGCCCACAATCAGACCAACGATGAGAGACCAAATGATGTGCATGACAGCTCCTTGTTTTTTTAGAGTTCGGCCGCTTGACCGATTTGTGAAGGTATTTCGGTGCGGGGCTTCCCGCCTTGCTCCAGCTCCGCCTGTTCCGCGCTCATCTCCTGTCCGAGGGCTTCCAGTTGCACCCGGTCCAACAGCTTCCGGACCTTCGGGAACAGATCGCTCTCCTCCTCTTGCGCGTGGTGTTCCACTTGCTCCTTCAAGACCTTCAGCTTGGCGTCGAACGTGTCATCGCTCGGGCGCGTTTTCATCAGGTCAGCCAGTACGCGCTTGATTCCCACGTGCTCCTCCAGCGACTCCAGCAGAATGTCTTCTGTCCGCTGGGCGTTCACGGCGGGGTAGAACTGATGCTCCTCAATCGCGGCGTGGACAGCCAGTTTATCCGCGATCGTGTCGAATAGCTTTTGCTTTTCGGCGTCTCCTTTGACGTGCTCAATCTTGCTGAAGAGCTTTTCTGCTTCGCGGTGCTGAGATTCCAGAAGTGCGATCGCGTCCATGGTGCTCCTTTCGTGCGTTCCACGGCTCTCCTTGCGATAAGCGGGCCACGCTCGAAACGGCCGAGATCCGGCGTTTCTCGGGGCATTTCGCAAGCACACTCCTGTACCGGGTTCGACACTGTAACGAATCCCAGGCGGTTACGCCAATGTAACAGCCCTGCTGACTGGCTACCGCGATTTGAATCGAAGGTCGTGATGCAGCCGGTCGATCACGGCCTCGGACAGTGAGCTTTGCGTCATCGAGCCACGGCAAGAAGAAGGACAAGAAGAAGGACAAGAAGAACTACAAGAAATGCGGACAGGACGCAGGCGAAATGACCGGGCCGGATTCATTTCCGACCCGGTCACCGGGACCTACTTGGTCTCGGTCTTGGTGTCGGTCTGGGTCTCGGTCTTGGTGTCGCCGTCGGACTTCTTGCTCTTCTTGGCCTTCTTGGTCTTGGTGGTCTTGGTGGTCGTGGTGTCGGTGGCGCCTTCCTCGGCGGCGCTGGCCACGGTCCAGGAGGCCGGCAGCATGATGGCGAGAGTGAGGAACAGAATGCGCGTCGGGGTCATGGTGTCTCCTTGAAGAGGATGAACAAACTACCGCATGCGACGCTAACCCATCGAGATGCCGAAGCAAGTCCCCATTTTTCCTTCTGTCTTCATGGTCGCAGCCGTTACCTGCTCTTCTGGCTTCCGGGGTAACAGTCCCGGCTTGAGGTTACTGAGAGGTGACCCAAACCTTTTGGTTTTGAGGAATCTCGCGGAATTGCCCGCATGTAGCGCCTACATGCGGGGCCCGCGGCGATGGGCCGTGGCCTGGCACGGAACTTGAGAGGACCCCAGCGGCAACATGCAAGCTTCAGCAATACTACCCACGGCCCCGGGAATACTGCCCACGCCCCCGGGCGACTCTGCGTCGAGTTCGGAGGACGCCGCTTTACAGGAGGCAGGCGACTTCACTCCTGGTTCGGTCCTGGGCGGATCCTACCGCCTGATCCGCCGGCTGGGTCGCGGAGGCATGGGTGATATCCATCTGGCGTCGCACGAACGCCTTCCCGGTCAATTTGTCGTCAAGGTTTTGAGCCCCGATCTGGTGAGCGATCAAGACGCCTTCGTACGTTTCAGGCAAGAGGCGGTGGTGATGGCGAACATCCGCCACCCGAACGTGGTGCAACTCGTCGACTTCAACTTCACCATGGCGGGGCTGCCGTTCCTGGTGATGGAATACCTACCGGGGAAGGATCTGGCGGATATCCTGAGCACCCGTCCCTTCCTGGCGGCGTCGCAGGTGTCCAGCATCGTGCGACAGGTCGCTTGCGCGCTCGACACCGCTCACAAACTGGGGATCGTGCACCGCGACCTCAAGCCGGAAAACATCATGGTGGTCCCGTGCGAAGGGCAAGGCGATCTCATCAAAGTGATCGACTTCGGCATCTCGAAGGCACGCCGGTTCAATCATGTGACCAGCGCCTCGATGGTGATGGGGACGCCGGAGTTCATGTCGCCCGAACAGGCGCAGGGTCGCCAGGAAGAGGTCGATTCGCGATCGGATCAGTTCGCCCTGGCGGTCATCAGTTACCTGCTCTTGACCGGTCGCACGCCGTGGGGGGTGATCGCCCCCGTGGAGATTCTGCACCGGGTAGTCAACAACCCGCCGCTCCCGTTGACCCACGACGATACCTGGCGCGCTGTGGAAGCGGTCCTCTTTCGCGCGATGGCCAAAGGCCCTCAGGACCGGTACCCATCCACGCTGGCGTTCTGGCGAGCCCTGGATCGCGCCATGGTCACCGACGGTCTGATACCGAACGCCAGCGGGTACGGTTCCACCATTCACGGTGCGGGACCCGGCATCTACGTCGAATCGCGCGGCACCCCCCCTATCGTCCAGCCCGCTACGCCGGTGGACGCCGTGATATTGGAATCGGGCATAGACGCTTCGGTGGGCGCCAGCGGTTCGACGCCCGCGACCGAACAGCTGGACGCCAGCTCTAGTGTGCTGGAACAGGATAGTCAGGGCGCCGAAGTTCCGCAGTTCTCACTCGGCGCCTCCGAACGTTTCGTCGAGTCCGAGCGTTGCCCCACCACTGCCATGCGGCGGGCCAATCCGAAAGTGTCGCGGGAACAACCACGTCGTCGCGGAAGGCTCGGGTGGCAGGCGGTGGTTCTCTTGGTGGTGCTGGCCAGTGGGGCTTACATCGGGCTGCAGGATGGAGCGACGGTGCGCGCTCGGGCGGGTGGCGGGTTGAACGCGCTGCGCACGTTGGCCGCCCGAGCCGCCGAGCGGGGCATGAACGAAGGTCAGCGACTCTTTCGTGCGGCGAAGGGGGGACGCGGGCCTGCTGGGCAGGGAAGGATTGGTAAAGCTTTTGCGCTGGACGCGCCTTAGGTGAGGACCAAGGAAAAGCTGAGATGACTGAGCACGCGTTACCCCGTCGTCGGACCAGGCTCGCCCACCGCGGGCTTGGTAAAACCGCGCTGGTGCCGCTCATCATCGTGGCCGTTGCCATCGCCCTTGTCATCATCATGAGGCTGATCCTGGATCCGATAGCCACCCATCAGACGCGAAAGGCTCTGGACCAGCTCGACGGGTTCAAGGGCGACTTCGAGCGCGTGCACGTCACCATCTTCGGACCCGGGTACGACATCATGCGGTTGAAGTTGGTGCGACTTCCCGTTCACAAGAAGGGAGAGCCGGGGACCAAGGAAGGGTCGGGAGACCCAGTCGGCGAAAAGGACCGTCATCTGAAGCAAGAGCCAGTTGTTTACGTGGAGCGCGCTCACGTGGGCATCGATTGGCGCGAGCTACTTCATCTGCGGCTTGCGGCCAATCTGCGGCTAGAAGAACCGAAGATCACCATTGTCGCGCCAGCGGCCAACAAGGCTGGCCCGACGGCGCCAGAAACCCCGAAGACCCCCGATTTGTCGGAGCAGCTGCAGAAGGTAACGGGCTTGAGGGTGGATCGTATCGAAGTCCTCGGTGGTGAGCTGCTGTTCCGCCAGCCCCTGGCCGACGGAGGCGACACCCAAGGTGAGCATGGTGAACAGCGTGAGAAGCAAGGCCAAGATCGCTCGCCAGATCGCTCGCAAGATCGTTCGCAAGATCGTTTGCAAGATGGCTCGTCAGAGCTGTGGGTCCACCGGCTGGAACTGGTGGCCCAGAACTTGACCACTCGTCGCTCCCTGACGAAGGGTAGGCCCGCTACAATGAGTGCGCATGGAACGCTGGGCCGAAGCGGCGATCTCACCATGTTCGTCTCGGCGGATCCGCTGGCCAGTCCTTTGAGCTTCGCGGGGCAGGCCTCCGTGACCGGGTTTCGCGCAGCAGAGCTTTACGACTTTGTGGCCCCGAAGACCAAGATGCAGATCCCCCAGGGGACCATCGACGTCTTCGCCGAGTTCGTCTCCAAGAAGGGGATTGTCACGGGTGGAATCAAGCCTGTTCTGAAGAACCTGGAGATCCGGCCCACCGAGTCGGGGCTCTGGGATCGCTTGAAGGCGTGGCTGGCGGACACCTCGGTCGAGGTTGCGTCCGATCGCATATCGGGCCGGAATGCCGTGGCCACCACGATTCCCATCAAAGGGAGGCTGGTGAGCCCTGACATTCAGCTGTGGCCGGCGGTGCTGGGGGTGATTCGAAATGCGTTCGTGGAAGGCCTGGCCTCGGGATTCAGCAACGTTCCGCCTCCTACCTCGGACCAAAAGGAAGGCGTGCTCACCCAGGTGAAGAACGCCCTCACGAAGGAGGAGGGACCTCCCAAGGCACAGCCGGTGGACGTCAAGGCGGCAGCCGGAAAGTAGAACGCGAATCAAATGAGGAAGCATTCAACTTGTGAACCGTTCAATGACCCTTCGGGCGCCCTGGTGCACCTGATGGCCAGCGCGCTCCTGTTCGCGATTGCTTGCGGTCACACGCACAACGTCGGCGACACCACCAGCAACACCACGCCACCTGCCGATGAGAAGACCGCCGCGCACGGACCCAGGGGCAGGCCCGCCGTCACCAAAGCAGGTGCCATGACCGTTCCGGGACGTGACGGCGCGCCGCCCCTGGCCACCACGCCAGCCGGTCTGCTGAAACCGCACGCCGTGGAGAGCATTCAAGAGAAGCTGGCGTCAATCGGGCGCCTGCCGGAGGAACACGAGACGGGCACGCTGGATGGACCGACGCGCCAGGCCCTGAGGGAGTTCCAGCGCTCAAACAATCTGCCCGCCACCGGGATGCCCGATGATGTGACTATCAAGAAGCTCGGTCTGGGAACGCAGGAGATCTTTCGCGCCTCTGAAGACCCGGTCAAGTAGCTGGTATTACGCGACAAACGGGTCTTCTGCCCGTTCGGCTCCCG
>JBDSME010000472.1:0-3119 GCA_039916065.1 Polyangia bacterium | reverse complement strand
CAGCGCGCCGCCCAGGCAGACGGCTCCGACGACGAACATGCGCCGACCTTACCACCACCTCTTTCGTCTCTTGGCGGCCCTCTTTGGGCATCCTCTGTTTTCAGGAGGCCGCTCCACTCGCTAAGATCGGCGGATGAACAAGTCGTTCGGCAACGAAGACCCGGGGGTGGAGCGATACATCAGCCAAACCTATGCTCCCGAAGACCCCGTCCTGCAAGACATCCGGGAAAGGTCGGCGGCGGCGGGGCTGCCGGACATTCAGGTGGCGGCTCTTGATGCCCGTCACCTGGAGGTTCTGGCGCGGCTGGTGGGGGCGCGGCGCGCGGTGGAGATCGGCACCTTGGGTGGCTATTCCGGCGTGGCCCTCCTTCGCGGCATGGGAGACGATGGCGTCCTCGACACCTGCGAGATGAACCCGGCCCACGCGCACGTCGCCGCCGAAAGCTTTCGCCGCGCTGGGCTCGGCGCGCGCGCCCACATTCACGTTGGACCGGCTCTGGAACAGCTCGCCTTGTTGCAAGGCCGGGGTCCCTTCGACCTCTGTTTCATTGACGCCGACAAGGAGAGCTATCCCGCCTACCTCGACTGGGCGGAACGGAACCTGCGGCGAGGCGGCGTGGTGATCGGAGACAACGCCTTCCTGTTCGGACGCGTCGGCGACCAGGCCGCCACGAGCGGCAGCGACGGGGCGAGCGTGTCCGCCATGCGCGCCTTTCACCAGCGGCTGGCCACCAGCGGCGAATTTCGCGCCACCGTGTTACCGACCGGCGAAGGCCTGGCCATCGGGGTGAAGGTGTAGATGTACCTAGCCCCTACCTGGCCCTCCCGCGAGCGTCGAAGCCGCTCTAGGCGCGTACGCTGAAGGTCGCGTCAGGGGGCAGGGCCGTGGGCGCCGGAGCGGCAGCCGCATCGATGAGTCGGGTTGCCTGCGCCCCTTCCAGGCGTTCCTGGTCGCGGGTGCGCCGCGCCATCGTCGCCTCATAAACGGCCCCTACGTCAGTCGAACCACCACATGAGCCTGCGGAGTCCATGACTCGTCCTCGACAGCGCCGCCCGAAAACTTGAGCAGTTCGCCCCCCGGCCGGTGAAGAAGTTCACAGTTGGCGTCGCGGACCATCTTCGGGCTGCCTACCGCGGCGGCGACCCCAGCACCGTCCAGCGGGCATCGGCGAAGGTGACGCGCCAACCGTCGTCGTGCAAGCGTGATGCGAGCGGGTCCTGGACGGGGAGGAAGGCGCAGCGGATCCCCCAGCGGGTGAACGCGGCACTGTACGATCCGCCGTTTTCGATTGTCACCACATCGTTGAGGAACTCGAGCGAGTAGGGAACTTGGCGTCCGTCAACGAATACCGGCTTCTCGGGAGCGAACCATATGAGGTAGCCGCCGTCGTCGTAACGGTTGTACAGGGGACCATCGCACGCACGCACCGCGGAAAGCGCGTCGTCGCCGATGGGACGGTAATTCAGAGGGGCAAGGTCGGTATTCCATGCGTAAACCGCAAAGCCGAGACCGGCCACTGCCAGCCCGCCGACGATCGCGGTCACGCAACGCAACCGTCCCCGGGCGCCGGTGTCCGCGCTGGGCAGAGAGCGCCAGCGGGCTGGAAATCGGAATCGCGATCGGAATCGCAATTGGCAGCCAGGTCCCAGCACCCGGCTCGCAGCGACGGTGGCGACCATCAAGAACGGGCCGATGTTGCGCATCGACTGAGCAGCGAGAGGAAACAACGCTACGGCCGGCAGCAGACAGGTCAGCGCCGGCCAGTCCAGTGCGCGCAGTGCCCGGCGCCTCGCCAGCAGCACCCCCACGAATCCCACCACCGCCAGCCAGAACAGCGTCCCGAGTCCTTCGAAGGGCAGCGGCGGCGACCATTCGGTGACGTGTTCTGAAAACGGTCCTCCCAATCGCATCACGAAGGAGAAGATGTGAAACCCCAGCGGCGTTGCCGCCGTGGCGAGCGCGGCCAGCGGAAGAACAAATGCCAAGGTGACCAGCCGCTTGCGATCAGCCAGGTCGCGGGTGCGGTGCCAGCACAGAAGTGCCGCCACGGCCGCCGCCAGAAGGATGACCCCTCCCAGCGCCACCGCGCCATGCGCATTGGCCCACAACACGAACAGGGGCGGAATCAAGCGGTGTCTTTCCTGGACCAGCAACAACAGCAGCACGGCGATTCCCAGCAGAGTGGCCAGTTGCGGACGCAGCACCCAGACGCATGAAGCGATCGACATTCCCACCGCGAGCAGCGCGCAACGGACGAGCGGTGGCCCGACCATCAACCGATAGGTGATCGCCACAGTGACCATGATGAGCAGGGTCGCGGCCGCCGAGAGGGCCGGCATCCCGCCCACCCGCCAGGCCAGGTACATCAAGACCTGTGCAAGCCATTCGTGGTTTTCCCAGGGTGCCCCGGCGACGGTGTGTGAGTAGGTATCGACGTGGATAAACTGGTGCGTGCGCCAGATGTCCGCTCCCGCACGGAGATGCCAGAACGTATCGTTCTGCGCCGGAGTCAGCGCCGCAACGAGCCCGAGCACGAGAAAGAGGATCCCCAGTGCCAGACGCTCGAGCGCGGGATCATTGGCAGGCGCAGGCGAAGGGACATTCGCCAACGGTGGCGGCGCCGGCGCCGAATCCGGCCGCGACGAGGGCGGCACGGCGGTCAAGATGCCCAGTCTACAACGCCGCGCCATGCTGACGGCATTGCCCAAAACTGGTGGACGCGCCGCGGACGCGGTGACAGACCGATCCTCTCAGCTGCAGCCGATGGGACCGGTGCTGAGGGATCCTTCAGCGCCTTATTGGATAATGATGTTGGTGATGCAGGAGAGCGTCGTCTCCAGATGGAAATGCGAATCGCAGCAGTGGCGCTCGGCCTGGAAGATGTCCATGCGATAGCTCTGTCCTGCGACGAGGCCCAGCCTGGAAGCCCAGTCATCCATGACCACGGCGCCGGTGAGCGCGTTGTGAACGCCCCCCAGGTCCGACACCAGTTGCCCGGCGACGAAGATGAACACGTCATCGTCGCCGCGAAAGGTGAACACCTCCCCTCCGTTGTAGGGGAAGGTGACGTGTATCTCGGTGGTGAAATCGTAGTTGTGCGCGAGGTACTGATCGCCCC
>JBDSME010000471.1:0-3884 GCA_039916065.1 Polyangia bacterium | reverse complement strand
GATTCGTCTATTGGCAAGTCTGCGTTGGCGTCAGCTCCGTTGGGTCGCCATCGCGGCGATCGTACCGGTGTTGTGGGCCTGCAACTCCCGCAAGCTGGCGCCGCCGAAACCCGACCCCAAGGCCGTGATGAAGGCGCAGTTCCAGCAGTCGGTTAATCGCGACCTCGATCTTCTGTTCGTGATCGATGACTCGACATCGATGGCGCCCCTCCAGATAAAGATGCGCGACCGCCTCCCCGACTTCATGGACGTGCTCAAGGGTTTGTCCGGCGGCCTGCCCAACTTGCACGTGGCCGTGGTCTCTTCTTCGCTCGGCGCCGGCATCTACAGCAACGTCCCGGGTTGTGCCCCGAGGAGCTCCGGGAACCTGGAAGGGGCGTTCCAGCACTCCGCCGCCTGCACCCAGCTCAACCCGGGAGAAAGATTCCTGAGCGACATCGCCGGCCCAGGTGGTACACGCGTCCAGAACTTCACCGGTAGCGACATCACGCCGGTGTTCAGCTGCATCGCCAACCTGGGCGACAAAGGCTGCGGTTTCGAACATCAGTTCGCGGCCGCGCAGTTCGCGCTGGAGCGCACCTTTAGGGCCGGCGACGAGAATGCGGGATTCCTCCGCGACGACGCCTACCTGGCCGTGGTGATGTTGACGAACGAAGACGATTGCTCGGTGCCGCCTGAATCCAAGCTGTTCGATCCCGCGCAGACGACCGTCGCCGATGAGGCGGGCGGTCTGCAGTCCTATCGCTGTAATGAATTCGGTCATCGCTGCGATGGGCCGGCCCCCTCCCCCCCCCACCTTCCACCCGCGGCGCCGGTCACGCTGAAGAATTGCCGTTCCGCGGAGGATGGCAAGCTGGTCACCGTCGCTAGCTTCACGCAATTTCTGAAAGGCCTGAAGCCGAACAATCCCGATCAGGTGCTGGTGGCCGCCATCGCCGGTCCGCCGACCGACTACGTCGTTGAGGGCCCAACGGTCAATTTCGGTACCGGCTCGGAACCTCAGCCCGCCATCCGGCACTCCTGTACCTCTGGCACCGCCGGAGCCGAATACGCCGACCCAGGCGTCCGCATCAAGGAGTGGCTGGACGGGTTCCCGGCATCCAATCAAGTCTTCCAGAGTATTTGCGCTGCGGATTTCAAACCCGCCATGACCGCCATCGCCAGGGCCATCGGGGCCAAACTGGGAGCTCAATGCATCACTGGGAAAATCGCCGACAACGCCGCCGGCCAGCCTGATTGTGAGGTGTCCGAGCAAACCAAGGATGGGGCCGGCATTCACCTCAACAACCTCCCCATGTGCGACGGCCCCGGCCGCGGGAACGTCCCCTGCTGGGAGTTTCAGGCCTCCCCTTCCTGCCCCAACATGAACTCCCAGCTCCTGGCCGTGTGCTACGAGGCGACTTGCAAAGTGAAACCGCAGACCAAGACCGACGCGCTGATCGCCTGTTCGGTCATGCCGTAACGACGACCTGCTCGCCTGCCATTCATGACACGTACAACGGCGGCGAAAGCCGCCGTTGTCGCGTTCAGCGTCTTGAGTCCCTCGGCCGTGCGTCACCCCATTGCGGGGCGGCGCACGATTTGCCGGTGATGCGCAAATCGGTAGCATGGCGGCATGCCGGCAGTTGACGGATACATCCTGGCCATCGACCAGGGGACCACGGGAACCACGGTTCTTCTGGTCGATGCGGCCGCGGGCTTGCGGGTCCGGGGACGCGGTTACCGGGAGATTCCTCAGATATATCCCCGACCGGGCGAGGTGGAGCACGATCCCGAACAGCTCTGGTCATCGGTGATCGGAGCGATGGAGGCCGCGCTGGGCGACGCCGCCGCGCGCCTGACTGCCGATGGAGCAATGGTAAATGCGGCCGGTGTGGCGGCGCGAATCGCCGCCATCGGCATCACCAACCAGCGCGAAACCGTCGTGCTGTGGGAGCGGTCCACCGGTCGCTGCGTCGGCAACGCCATCGTCTGGCAGGACCGGCGTACCTCCGCGGCGTGCGCCGCCATGAAACAGGCAGGGCTGGAGCCGCTGATCCGCGACCGCACCGGGCTGGTGCTCGATCCTTACTTCTCGGGCACCAAGGTGCGCTGGATGCTGGACCAGGCCCCCGGTCTGGCGGCGGCGGCGGCGCGCGGGGAGATCGCCTTCGGGACGGTGGACAGCTTCTTGATCTGGCGACTGTCCGGCGGCGCGGCCCACGTCACTGATTCGTCGAACGCCTCGCGGACTTTGCTGTTCGACCTGGCGCAGCGGGCATTTTCGGATGAGTTGCTGGGGCTGTTCGGAGTGCCCCGCGCTCTGTTGCCGGCGGTGGTCGGTTCCGCCGAGGTGGTGGCCAGCACCAGCAAGGTACCGGGTCTTCCCGACGGAGTTCCCATCGCGGGGATCGCGGGCGATCAGCAAGCGGCACTGTTCGGACAGGACTGCCTGCAGCCGGGTGACGTGAAGTGCACGTTTGGAACGGGGGCCTTCGTGTTGATGAACGTCGGGGAGGCGCCGGTCCGTTCGCCGAGCGGCCTGCTGGTGACGGTGGCCTGGACCATCGACGGGGTGACCAGCTATGCCCTGGAGGGAAGCGCGTTCATCGCGGGGGCGCTGGTGCAGTGGCTGCGCGATGGATTGAAGATCATCGCGCGGGCCGCTGACGTGGAGGCGCTGGCAGCGTCGGTTCCGGACAGTGCAGGCGTGGTGATCGTCCCGGCGCTGGCGGGACTGGGGGCGCCGCACTGGCGTCCCGAAGCGCGCGGGATCATCACCGGGCTCACGCGCGGAACCACCCGGGCCCATCTGGCGCGCGCCGCGCTGGAAGCCATCGCCCTGCAGAACGTGGAACTGGTGGCGGCGATGCGCACCGACGCCGCCCGTCCCATCAATCGGATGCGCGTGGACGGCGGTGCCGCCGCGAACGATCTCCTGATGCAACTTCAGGCTGACCTGCTGGGGGTGCCGGTGGTGCGGCCCGCCATGCTGGAATCAACGGCGCTGGGGGCTGCCAAGCTGGCGGCCCGCGGGGTTCGCCTGGCACTGGACAAAGCGGAGGAGCAGCCCACGGAAATCCTCACCGTGTTCAACCCCGCCATGCCGGACGACGAACGCCAGACGCTGCTGGACCGCTGGAACCTGGCGGTCGCGAAAGCCTAGTATCTCGTCACAGTGATTTCGCTTGATTGATTTGCGCAGGAGCTCTTCACCTCGCCCCACGAAGTGGCTCAAGATTGATCACATCTTTCGAGCTGATTTCAGCAGGTTAGATGCGGTCCGGTCCCCTCGCCCCGAAGGGGAGGCAGAGGGGCCGATATATTTCGCAGAATTGGGCCTTGCCGCTCGCAAGGCTTGCCCTCACCCAGGCTCTCCCGCAACGGGGAGAGGGTTCATCGGACGCAAGTGATCGCAGCGATTTAGGAAAAGCCGCGCTCATAGATGTGTAGGATCTTGAGCCGCTGCGCGGGGCGAGGACAAGCAGCTTCAGTACGACGCACCTCGGTTGCCAACGGGTCCTCCGCTACCGATCGAAATCACTGTGGCGCGGTACTAGCTCCTCGTTGGCCGTTGCAATGCGCGGGCGCGAGGACGATAGTGCCGGCGCATGACCGCTCTGGCCACTCCGCCGCAGGTCGTCGGGACCATCAGCCCCCAGGGGCTGTCCGCGCTGGCGGCGCTGCCGCGGGACCAGAGGGGGGCCGACATCGTGGAGGCGCGGTTCGATCTGGCGCTGGCCCTGCCCCTGCCCCCCGAAGCCACGGGGAAAGGTCTGTCGACTGCGACGGTTGCTACCCCGGCGCCCGCTTCGGATTTGAGACCGTTCCTCACCGCCTGCGCCGAACTGGAGCGTACCGGCACCCCGGTGCTGGCGACCATTCGCTTGACCGTTGACGGCGGC
>JBDSME010000470.1:0-4046 GCA_039916065.1 Polyangia bacterium | reverse complement strand
CGCGGCACCAGCCCCTCCAGGGTGAGGCCGCGCACCAGCTCTTCCTTGCCGTCGGCATTCACGCGATAGACCACCAGCGGCTTCACCGACGGGGCCGACCGACCGCTGCCGCCCAGGGAGAACATGGACGCGCCGCCATCAGCCCCCGCCACGCCCGGCACGGTGGGATCGTCCAGCAGCCGCACCACGTACGCTCGCAGCCCTCCGCCGCGCGTGGCCTTCCTGAGCTCGCCCACCAGCGCCGCGCGCGACAGCGCGGCGCGCGGGGCCCCCTGCTTGCCCGACAAGATCAGGTTGCCCACCGCGGCGCGCGGGCCGCCGAACCGGGTGGCGCGCGCGTGACCATTCGAATGTTTCAGCTCCTTGCGCGGCGTACGGGTCATCAACAGACCCTTCAGGATCCCCGAATCCACCAGCGTCACTTTTTCCGCGGCGATCCCCTCGTCGTCGACATGATAGGTGCCGAACAGGGGCGCCTTCGTCTGACCGGGGCCGGCATCGCGCAGAGGATCGTCCAGCGCCATCAACAACGGCGCCGCCACCTTCTGCCCCAGCCGCTCCGCGAATTCGCTGGTCTGGCCGCGCTCCTCGCCACCGGCCGCGGTGCGGGGCGCCGGGGTCCCCGACAGGTTGTCTCCCAGCAACAGCTTGGCCAGCTGTCCGGCGGCGGGTCCCTCGAACAGGATCGCCGCGGCACCGTTCGAGGCGATGGGGGCTGTCCGCATCGCTACCAGCTCGGTGATCATGCGGCGCACCGACTTCTGCATCTCGTCCAGCGGCGGCAACCCCGACGGGACCAGCGCGGTGAAGGTGACGAAATCAACCAGCCGCATACCATCGGGGGCCTGGGTCTCGGCGACGGCGTCGACCCGCACCGTGCCCCGCTTCTCGTCAGAGCCGCCCCCCTCGCTGGAGACGAAGCGGCGGCGCACCGTCGCATAGGTGCCGGTGACGCGGCTCCCCGCCACGTCGGGAAACTCGCGGGCGATCGCGGAGAGCCTCGCCACCACGTCCAGCAGCTGGTCGGGCTCCGGCAGTCCCCCAGGAAACGGTACGGTGAGCTTGGCCGGTTCATCGCGCGAAAAATCGGGGACGTTCTCCTCTTCCTCGCCCGCCGCCTGTCCGGTGGCAGCCGAGCGCTTCTTCGCCAGGGTCTCCACGGCGCTCTTGTAGGCCTCGTCGGTGCGCAGCCAGAGCTCGCGCCTCAGCGCCGCGGCGTCGTCGTCGACCGGCAGCGATTCCACGTTGCCGCCGAACATCGAGTCGGCGGTGTTGGTGTTGTCGAAGGTGGGATCCCCCACCCGAACGTCGGTGCGCAGGGTCCGCCCGCGATAACCGTAGGCGCCGGTGATCGCGCCCAGCGTCGCCGTGGCCACCGCCTGATCGATGTCCGACACCGCGTATGCCAGATAGTAGGGCCGCGGGGAATCACCGAGGCGAAGCTGCTTCATGGACCGGTTGAGCTCCTCCGAGAGGGCGCGTCCGACGGCGGCATCGTCCTCCACGAAGGTGTGCGCCGGCATCAGCAGCACCTCCTTGCCAAAGCCGAGCGCGCTCAGCGCGGCCAGCACCAGCAACGCCCGCCTCGGTGGCGGTGGATGTGCAAGTGGAACTGGAGCTGGATTTCCGGTCGGCGGCGAAGGACTGGGGGTCATGGTGTTGCCCCGCCGCGCGCTGCTGGTCGGAGCGCGCCGCTGCTGGCGGCGCCCAGATGCGTAAGAGTGGGCGGCGGCAACACGGGCGGCTTGTTGTTCCCCTTGTCCTTACGCTCGACCTCGATCTGCTCCACCAGCAGGCTGGGGCTTGTCGCCGACACCGGCACGTAGCCCGATTCGGCGCCGCACATGCCGTTGAAGGTCTGGAAGTCGTCAGCCGCCGCCAGGATCTTGGTCAGCGACGCCAGCGGCGTTCCTACCAGGTCGGCCCCACGCACCAGCTGATCGGGGCGGCCGTCGGTGAAGACGCGATAGACCAGAATTGGCAACACCTTGAAGGCCTGCGGTCCCCCGCGGGTGGTGTTGGTGAACCCGCCAGAGATGTCTTTGAACAGCAAGCCGTAGGCCTTGCCTTGCTTGCGTGCCTCCTCGCGCAGCCGATCCCTGAGCTGCGGCAAGGTGATGTTGCTGGCCGGCTGAACCACCAGGTTGCCCTGGCGCGAAACCGTGGCCCGCCCCTCCTGGCGACGGCCATGACCATTTGAATGATTGAATCCGCGAGTCGGCGAACGGCTGAGCAGGAAGCCCTTCAGCACGCCGTGGTCGACCAGCACGGCGCGTGATGCCGGCACGCCCTCGTCATCGAACCGATAAAAGCCGCTGAGGTCGACGCCGTTGAGGCGCGTCAGCGTGGGATCGTCGTAGACGCTGATGAAGTCGGGCATGATCGGCTGGCCGACCTTGCGCGCGAAGGTCTGGCCTTCGTCCTCGTTCTTCTGGCGGTGGCCTTCCACGCGGTGGCCGAAGATTTCGTGGAAGAACACCCCGGCGGCCTTTCCTTCCAGAATGGCCGGTCCGATGTAGGGGTCGGCCAGCGGCGCCACGCGCAACGCCTCCAGATCCCTGATCATGGTGTCGGCGGCACGCCCCATCTCCGCCTCGCTGGGCAGGCGATCGAACGTCGCGGCGTCGAAGCCCTCGAAGCGCTCCAGATCCATGCCGTCATCGGCGCGCGTGTCCGCCTGCAGGAAGATACGGAGGTAGTCGCGTCCGTCCTGCACCACCGACCCCTCGGAGTTCACGATCCAGCGGTTCACCGTCGATACCTGCAGGGTCACCTGGGAATCGTGAATCCGCGGATGCCCACGGAACCGCGCCGACAGCACCCGCATCTGCTGCTCCCAGCGATCGCGGTCGAATCCGGCGAACCCCAGGCGCCCCACCGGTGCGATGAAGGTGACCGGCTTCTCCGTCGAGAAATCGTCCGAGGCGTCTTCCTCGGCGGTCTTCAAGGTGCGCTGGGTACGAATCTTCACGAACGATTCGGCCGCCGACTTGTACTTCCGATCGGTGTCCAGCCAGGCCACCGCCCGCAGCACCCCGGCTTCGTCGGCGTAAGGTAAGGAGACGGCGCGCCCGCCGCCGAAGTCACCACCAAAATCGAAGGCGTCGGTGCGCAGCGGGTGCGTCGAGTCGAGCTGGTAACTCCCCACGCGGACGTCCGTGTCCAGGAGGCGCGTGCGGCGCGCGGACGACTGCACCAGGGCGCCATAGCTCGCGGACACCACGCTCTCGTCGCGGTCGAACACCTCGTACGAAATGAAATAGGGGGCCGGTTGCGCCTTGGTGCCAAGCTCGGCCATCGCCCGCTGCAGCTCCGTGCGCAGGGTAGCCAGCCCCGCCGGGATGGGCGCCGATCCTCCCGCGAAGGGATCGGTGCGCTCCACGGTCGGCGCCTTCGACGGCACCACAGGCAAGCCCGCGGTGGACAGGGTGCCTCCACCGCGGCCCTGCGGCGATGATCCGTTGCTCCCGGCAGACTGACTGGCGCAGCCAGGCGCGAAGACCAGGCTCGCCGCCGCGGCTGAGCCCAGCAGCAACATCAGCGGCGGGCGGGACAGTGCCCGATGTTTCATCGGGTTCGGTTATACAGCACGCCCGCCAAGGAGTCCCGGAGCAGAAACACCGCCGGTGTTGTTGTTCAGCGACGGGGGCTCAGGGAAAGGCCACCGCTTCGAAGGCGCTGGCCGGCACGCGCTTGAGATCGTCGAGCTCGTCGTCATTCCAGGAGGGGCTGGTCTCGCTCTGGAAATAGAAATTGCTGCCATTGTCGGCCAGGATGAGGCCGTACTTCTTGAATGCGCGCAAGAACACCTGCGTGGTGGCGTTGTATCCGGTGACGGCGAAGCTGGCCTTCAAGCGCACGCGCAACCCCATGGGAGGGGCGTTCACGTTGCCCGCGCACCCGGGTGGTACCGCCTGGTGTGTGGCCGGGCTGATGGTGGCCGCGCTGGTACAGGTCAAGGTGAAGCGCAGCGCGTGAGCGATGACCCCGGAGACCACCTCTTGATAGCGCGCCAGCCCCGCGTAGATGGGCAACCCGGCGGCGTC
>JBDSME010000469.1:0-5241 GCA_039916065.1 Polyangia bacterium | reverse complement strand
CTCCATTCTCGATCCAGCCAGCTTGTGCCTTCCACGTCGATGATCTCCGTGCCGATGGTGAGGCGGCCGCGGGTGGGCAGGCGGGTGCACGAGTAATAGAAGGACGCGTTGCCGGCGCCGGCCCCCTTGACGCTCCAACCGTGGTCTCCTTGCAAGACGGGGCCGCGCCCCGCACCCACGGAAAAATCGATGGCAGCACCCGTTGGGTCCGGCGACAGCGCGGCGTCATGGGGGGCGGGCGATTCGCGTGCGCGCAGGCGAAGGGGAAAGATGTCGTCAGCCGGGGGCGCCTGCCGGGGGGTGCTCTCCATGCGCCAGGAATCCACCCAGACGGCGAACGGGCTGACTTGCGCGCCGGCCAGCGCCAGGCCGTCACGAGAGAAGCGCTGGTACGAGTGAAAGCGCGGCCGAGCGGGATCGCCGTCGAGGTCCGAGATGCCCAGATGTGCCATGTAGACCTCGCGCGTCGCCCAGGCGGAGTCACGGGACGGGCGGTCGGCGGTCAGGGCCTGGCGGAAGATCGTGAACTGGTAGCCGAAGCGACGTGGGCTGCCCCCGGCGCTGCGACCTCGCACGATACCGGTGAAGTACCACCACTCCGTCCGAAAAGCTGGATGGGGACCATGGTCGGCGGGAAAAGTGAAAGGCCGGGGGGCATTGGCGCGCGCAAACTCTGCGCTGTCGGTGCCCCCCACGGCTTCCCTCCCCTCCTCGCCCCCTTCGGTCGCGCCCCCCAGCAACGAGGTGACAGTCAGACCACCGGCCGCCGGGGCGCGGGCCGACGATGGCGGTGCGGACGAGCATCCGCTGCCTGCGACATTGATGGCAACCACTACCAAGGCAAACACCACGAGCGCCGCAGCGCCGTCGCCGCCCCGTCGACGCTGCCAGGTGCCCTCCCCTCCTCGAAGACCATTCGGGCGATCTGTCGTTGCTTTGCGGGATGCGCTGGCAGGGCTCACCACTTCTTCATTCCTCCCTCAGAGCCTGGGCGGGCACCACGCGCGAGGCGCGCCAGGCCGGATAGATGCCCGCGACCACGCCGGCGGCGGCGCCGAGGACGGGCGCGGAGAGCAGGGTTCGCCACGAGGGGGACAGCGGCATGGTCCACCCAAACGAGCGCTGGTTGATGACGAACACCAGCACGGCCGCCAGCACCATTCCCAGCGGAATGGCCAGCACCCCGGCCAGACCACCAAGCAGAGCGGTCTCAACAATGGTCAACTCCACCACCTGTCCCGGCGTGGCGCCCAGGGCCCGGAGCGTGGCGAGCTCGCGCACCCGCTCCAGGCCCAGCGCCATCAAGGCGCTGGTGACGCCGAAGGCGGCGACGATGAGGGCTATCAGACGCAGCACGGAGGTCACCTCGAAGGTGCGATCGAAGATCTTGAGACTGGCTTCGCGGAGGGCCTGGTTCGATCGCACCACCACGGCGTCCTCGGGACCCAGGCGGCTCCGCACCAGCGTCACCAGATCATCGGGGGCAATTCCGGGCGCCGCGTGCAGGCCGATGCCCGTGACCAGCGCATCGTTGAAGAACTGGTTGTATGCCTGGCGGCCCATCATGATGGCGCCCATGTCGCTGCCGTAGTCGCGGTAGACACCCAGCACAGGAAAAGCCTGGTCGCCCCGATCGGTGGCCAGCGTGACCCGAGCGCCCACCGCCAGGCCGCGCTTGTAGGCCAGCGGCTCGGACACCAGCAGACCGGTGCCCAGGCGGAAGTTGTCAGGTACCGAAGCGTCCGCCTGGCGAAGAAGCTCCACACCAAGGTCGCGTCCCTCGGGCAGATCGATCGCCATCAGCAGCGTGGGAACCCCGTTGGCAGGAACGGTCACGATGCGATTGCTGCCCACCTGTGCCACGCCCGGCAGCGCCCGCAACCGGTTCAGCAACCCAGCGGGCAAGGGGGTGTCGGCGCGAGCGCCCACCGTCGACGGTGCCGAGACGTACACATCGGCACGCAGCGTGCCTGCCAGCCATTGCTCGACCGCGCTGCGAAAGCTGGCGACCATCACCCCCACGCCGGTGGTCACGGACAGGGCCAGGGTCAGCGCCGCCGTCGCCACACCGGTGCGGCTGAGCCCGGCGCCAATACTACGCGCCGCCAGCCTGCCGGTTGCGCCGCGCAGCGCCCCCAGGACGACGCCGCTGCCGCGCGCCGCCAGCAGCACCGCGCCGGGCACCAGCCCCGCGCAACCGACCAGCAACACCAGCAGTGCACCCAACGCCAGCCCCAGGCTGCGTCCCGAGCTCGCCAGCACCGCCAGGGCCAAGGCCACCAACAGCAGCGCACCCAGCGTCAGGCGCGGCGTACGCGCGCGGGCCCTCACCTCGATCCGCGACCGGTGGCCCGCGACACTGGGGGTAGTGGCCGTGGCGTCGCGTGCCGCCGGCCAGGCCGACACCAGTGCGGCGCAGACGCCGAGCACGAATCCACGCGCCAGCGGGGCCAGTGGCAGGACCACATCGTCACTCACGGACACCGCGAAATACAGATCGTTCACGGCGCGTGCGATCAGTCGGATCAAACCTCGACTGAGCAACACCCCAAGCAGCACGCCCAGCGCGCTGCCCACCGCGCCCAGAACCAGCGCCTCCAGCAGCAGGTTGCGCCCCAGCTGTCCACGGGTCGCCCCCAGGGTGCGCAGGATGGCCAGGGTGGAGCGACGCTGCACCACCGAGAAGGACATGGTGTTGTAGATGAGGAACGCGCCCACCAGCAGCGCCAGCAGACTGAGAGCGCGCAAGTTCAGATCAAAGGCGCGCGTCATCTGCGCCAGCGCTCCGGCTCGGCCGGCCACCGGAACCACCCGCGTCCCCGCGGGCAGCTTCGCCGCCAGCCAGGCCAGCGCCGCCGCTGCGTCCTGGGGGACCGGCGGTAACATCGAATCGATCCGCGAACCGATCCGCACATCGATCCGCGACAGGTGACCCGGCATTGCCAGCAGCTCTTGCGCGCTGCTGATGTCCACGAGAGCGACATGGTCCAACCCCCGCCGTTCGTTGTCGTCGACGGCTGTCCGCACGGCGACCACCGCGAGGGCGACGCGCCGTCCTCCGACGCGCAGCCAAACGGTTCCCCCCACCCCCACGCGCAAGGCAGCGGCCGTTCCGGTGGACAGCACCGCCGCGCCGGGGCGGCAGAGGAATGCCCCCAGCGCGCCCGAACCGAGGAAGGTCGCATGGGAGCTGGCGGGCCGAAACGCCGGCTCCGCGAACGGATCGACGCCCAGGATCCGCAAGGCGCCACCCCCCGACTCCGGAATGGCCGCACCCTCAATGAAAGGTGCCAGCAACAAGGCCGGCGGCAGGTCGGGCGCCAGACGCAGCTCCTGGTAGATCTCTTCGGGCAGGCCGGCAGGGCCACCCAGCACCTGATGGGTGCTGTTCCCCGTGACCGCTTCACTGGACAGGGCGAACGCCCGCCGCACGGTGGCGGTGCTGACCTCGATGCCAACCGCCAGTGACACGCCGAGGGCAATACCAAGGGCGGCCAGTCCGAGCTGGCCGGGGTGCTTGCGAAAATGCCGGACGCTGGCGCGTGCGACGATGCCCATCACGTCGACGGCGCTCTGCCGTCAAGATACGCCGGCGCGGGCGCCCGAGCGATGCCGCCCGCCTCCACCACCAGAGTGCGATCGGCCGCGCGCGCCACGTCGGCGCTGTGGGTGACCAGCAAGACCGTGGTGCCGCCGTGGCGCGCCAGGCTGACCAGGAGCTCGAGGATGCGCCCGCCATTTTCGGCGTCGAGCGCGCCCGTGGGTTCGTCAGCGAGCACCAGCGCCGGGGCATGGACCAGCGCCCGCGCGATGGCCACGCGCTGCTGCTCGCCCCCGGAGAGGTGATCCGGGAAATCGTGGGCGCGATCGCCCAGACCCACGGCCTGCAGCAGCTTCCGAGCCGGCTCACGCCCCGCGCCGCGGCTTCCCGGCCCCAGTTCCAGCGGCAGACGCACGTTCTCCTCGACGGTCAGGGTGGGCAGCAGGTTGAAGAACTGGAACACAAAGCCGACCGACGCCCGGCGGAACAGAGTGCGGTCGCGTTCATTCAGGGCGGAGATGTCCCGCCCACCGATGCGGACGCTGCCCCCGGAGGGGCGGTCAATACCGGCGATCAGGTTCAGCAGTGTGGACTTTCCCGAACCGCTCCGTCCCACGATCGCCACCAGCTCGCCCGACCTCACCTCGAAGGACACCCCGCGCAGCACGTCGCGGCTGGCGCCTCCTTCGTCGAAGGACTTTGTCAGGTCGGAAACGACGACGTCGGCCATGCGTGGGCAAGATTGACACGCCCGATGCCGCGCCGCCTGAAGCGGCTTCGCCGCTCGCGGGAGGGCTAGCCCTCCCGCGGGCCCACCCCGCTTGCCGTCGAAGCCGGCGCGGCAAAGCCGCGCCTCCCGGTGCTTGGACCGGTCCTTCCGTCGCCTGAAAACCTACTTACTTGGGCCGCTCGGCGCCGGGGCGGGTGGTCGCGCGGCCTGGGTCAGCCAGGTGCTCGCTGATGGCGGCACCGATGGCCTCTCCCTGACAGCTGGGCGCCAGGTGTCCGCAGTCGGTGTCTGTCTTCAGGACCCGGGCCCGGGCGGCGGCGGCGAATTCCAGCGCCGGTCCGGGCGTCACCATGTGGTCGCGGGGCTCCACCACCACCAGCAGGGAAGTCTTCACCTGCGCGGCGGCCTTCGCCAGCGAGCCACCAAAGGGAGTCGCTGCTGGCGCCGCCACATCGTGATGGACCATGGCCTGCAACTGGCGGACACGGTCGTTGGCATCGAGAGTGGGCGGAACGCGCTTGGCGATGCCGGCCTGGAACGTCTGTCGCGTGTTGACGCGGTTGTAGTGCTCGGGAGTGGTGAGCGCCAGATCCTGGATCTCCTGTACGGCGCGCAGCAGGGGCTGTTTGGTGTAGTCGCCGCCCTTCCATTCGGGATCGCTGAAAATCGCGTCCAGCTCGGATTGCCAAAGCAAAAGGTCGTACGGCGCAAGCTGAGGAGAGCCCGCGATGGCCACCGCGCGATCCATGAACGTCGGGTGGGCGAGGATCCATTGAAACGTCTGCATCCCCCCCATGGAGATGCCCATCACCGCCCGGACATGTGGAATATGCAGAACCTTGGTGAGAAGGGCGTGCTGGCTGGCCACCATGTCCCGGATGCCAATCTCCGGGAACCGCAGGCGCGGCTGGGTGGGACTGTTCGACGGCGAGGTGGAAACGCCGTTGGCCAGGGCGTCCACCGCGATGAC
>JBDSME010000468.1:0-4324 GCA_039916065.1 Polyangia bacterium | reverse complement strand
CGCGCGTTGGCGCCGCCATCATCCTTGCCATGAGCATTCCTCCGCGCAGCACCAAGGCCGAGTCGCCCGGTACCTCCACGCTGTCCACGCTGGAGCGACGGGCGGGACCATCGGGCTCGTTGCTGCTCGTGGAGCCGAACCACGCCCTGCCGCTGGTGCATGTGATTGTGGCCATTCGTTCCGGATCATCCTGGGATCCGCACAAGAAGGATGGGGTGATGAACCTGATGGGCGAGGTGGCGCGCCGCGGAGCCGCCGGAAGAACCCGCGAACAGCTGGACCGCCAGCTGGACGCTCTGGGGGCCACCCTGGACGTTGAAACCGACGCCGATTCGATCCGTCTGCAGGGTCACGTCCTGGCCCGGCACCTGGACGACTACCTTCGCATCACGGCGGATGTCCTGTTGCGCCCGGATTTTTCCGCCGCCGAATTCGCGCGGACGCGCCGGGAGATCCTGGCCGACATCGAGGAATCGCGGAACGACGACCAAGCCCTGGGCCAGCGCTTTTTCATCCGCAACCTGTACAGCGATCACCCCTACGGGCATTCTCCCGAAGGAGATCAGGCCAGTCTGGAACGTGTGCGCCGAGACGATCTGGTGGTCCACCACCGCCGCCACGTGGTGGGCCCCAACGTCGTCATCGCCGCGGCGGGTGACGTCAACGTCGATGATTTCGCCGCGCGCGTGCAGCGCCTGTTTGCCACCCTGCCCCGTGCCGCCGCCCCCGGTCCCAATCCCCTGGCGGTGCGCGAGCCGCAACCGCCGCAGGGGTGGCGTATCCAGATCGTGGACAAACCCGACCGTCAGCAGGCGCAGGTGCTGTTCGGCCATTTCGGCGTCCGCGCCAGCGATCCCGACTTCGTGCCGCTGCTGGTCGCCATCAGCAGCTTTGGCGGTCACGGCATGAAGTCGACGTTGATGGACGAGCTGCGCACCAAGCGTGGGTTGGCCTACGGCACATACATGGGCCTGGCCGGCCGTTTGAACCGCGGTCCCGTGCGCGGTTGGTTCTTCACCTCCAACGCCAACACCGTGTCCACCCTGAAGCTTGTCCTCAGGCTGTACGTGACCCTGATGGAGAACGGGATCGACGAGCAGCGGCTGGCGTTCGCCAAGGCTTTTCTGGCCGGCTCGCAGGTGTCGGAGGTGGACGACCCGGGCCAGCGTCTGACGGCCCGCGTGAACTATGAGATCGCCGGGAACGGCACATTGAACGCCGGATTCGTGGATGAGCTGCCAGCGCGCGTGCGCGCGGTAACCGCCGCCCAGGTGAAGGCGGCGGTGCTCCGGCACCTCCGCGCGCGTGATCTCGCCATCACCGTTGTCGCGACGGCAGCCGATCTGTGGACCCGACTGGTCGACGCCAAGGTTCAGCCGGGGGCCATCGACGTCGTCCCCTACGACAGTTACTGATGGCGGCTGCTGACGCCCCTTGCCAGGGCGCCAGGGCGCCAGCGGCGTCCAGGCTGGTACCAGCGGCGCAACCTGCTAACTTGCGGCGGTGTCCAGCGAAACGAAGGAACTGCGGGTCATCGGTCAGGGGCGCTATCTCGAGGTAGTGGACGAGAATGGTTGGGAATACGTGCGCCGCCACGGCGCAACCGGCGTGGTGGTCATTGTCGCCACCACCGACGACAGGAAGCTGGTTCTGGTCGAGCAGGCCCGCGTCCCCGTCCATCGCCGCACCATCGAATTGCCCGCGGGACTGGTGGGCGACCAGAACGAAAGCAGAGCCGAATCCCTGGAGGCAGCAGCGATCCGCGAGCTGCAAGAGGAGACCGGTTTCCGCGCGGAGCACTGGAACCTGCTGGTGGAAGGTCCGACCGCGGTGGGGGTTTCGGCCGAGGTCGCCACCTTCTTCCGCGCCACCGGGCTTACCCGGGTCGGGCCCGGTGGCGGTGATGACAGCGAGGATATCGTGGTGCACGTGATCCCGCTGCGAGATGTTCCCTCCTTTTTGTCGCAGAAAGTGGCCGCCGGCCTGCTGATCGATCCAAAGGTCTTCGCCGCTCTCTATTTCATCAACACCGAGCGGCCGGAACGTTCGCAGGCCCATACCGCCGCGCCCCCTGGGCAGCCCTTTTCCGTGAAGCTCAATGAGGAACAGGGCCCGCTGCCGTTCGTCCCGCGCGCCGCCAGCGACGGTACGGTGATCTGGGAGTACACCGTTTCGACCGAACACTACAATCCCTACGCCTCTCTTCACGGCGGCGTGGTGATGGCTTTGTTGGATTCGGCCATGGGCCACGCCGTCGCCGCCAAGGTGCACGGTGAGGGCCGCTTCAACGCCGCCGCTCAGATGAACGTCAACTTTCTGGTCCCGGTGCGCGAAGGGCTGCTGCGCGCCCGGGCCCGCGTGGTGAAGATCGGAAAGCGCCTGGCCGTCGTGGAAGCGTGGGCCGAAACTGCCGATGGCACGGCGGTGGCCACCGCCACCGCCACCCACAGCCTGCTCCCCTAGCGCGGGAGGGCTAGCCCTCCCGCGGGCCCACCCGCTTGTCGTCGATCCCGGCGCGGCAAAGCCGCGCTTCCCGGTGCTTGGATTGGCGGTGCGGTCGCCTGAAAACTTGCTTCATTCGTCCAGCTTTTGATCGGGTAAGACAGCTGGTTTCAGCCGGCGGGCCAGGACAGGGTGGCGCGCGTGCGCGCGGGATGATTGGTGATGACGCCGTCCACGCCCATGGCCGCAAACCGCCGCAAAGGCGCCGGTTCGTCGACGGTCCAGACGTTGACGCGATAGCCGCGGCGGTGCCAGCGCGCCACCGCCCTCGCCGTACAGAGCACGGCCTCGGGATGGACGGAGAACGCCGAAAGCCAGGGGAGCGCCCAGGCGCGCCGCAACGGCAACGCCGCCTGATGTTCGAACAGCAGGCCCGCCGGAACATGGGGCGCGCGGCGCCGCCACAGCTGTAGGGCGCGCGGACTGAATGATGAAATCAGGATACGCGCCTCCACGCGCCGGCCGGCCCGGCTGATCGCGGCCGCCACCCCCTCGACGAGAGCGCGCAAGTCCCGGCCGGAAATGCCAGAAGCCTTCAATTCGATGTTCACCAGCAGGCGGTCGCCGCATGCCTTCAGGGCATCTTCCAGGGTAGGGATGGCGGCCCCGGACAGCAACCGCACCCCGCGCAACTCGTCCAGGGACAGGGTGGAGATTTGCTCAGGCCGCCCTCCCAGCCGGGTCAAATCGTCATCGTGAAAGACCACCACCTGGCCGGTGGCGCACGACAGAACGTCCAACTCCACGCCATCGGCTCCGTCGGCATTTGCCCGCTCGAACGCCGCGAGAGAATTCTCCGGTTCCACCGCGCTGGCACCGCGGTGGGCTATCACCAGCGGCAGCGTCGCGGCAACGCGACGCCCCGACCAGGACGGCTGCTGGGGGACAACCGGGCCGGCTCCGGTTCTGGGGTCGGAGGTGCCCATTCGCCCCGGAAAATACCATGGCGCAGCCGGCGCATCAGGGGCGGGATGACGACGCGTCCTTCGGCGCCCGGGGCGAGGGCCCTTCCAATAGTTACGCGGCTGGCGCGGCGAACAACTACACTTGCTCCATGTCATTGTCGTTTTCGAGGACTGCCACGCTGCTGGCGGCGGCCGGCGCGCTTGCCTCGTGTGCCCACCGAGGGGCTCCCGCTCCTGAAGGACCAGGGCGGCGGTTCCAGACGGCCGCCAGTCAGGTTGGCGCCATCCAGTTCGAGGATGAATCGGTGGAGGCGCGGCTGTTGTATCAGGCGCTACCCGTAACCTCGCCCGAGCGAATCCCATTGCGGGCCAAGCTGACCCGCTACCTACTCCAGCCGCTGTCGGCACTCGACGCCAGCCGGCTACGGCAGGAGGCCCGGGAGCTTGGCTCCACCGATATCTTCGATCGCCTCTTCGAATCGCTGCGCGATGCCTGCAATCTGTATGAGCCAAAAGAGCTGTGGGCCCAGCCCACGACCATCCCCGCCGAGGAGCGGGAGCTGCTGGGGCGGGCCGCGCGCCTGGTGCTGGCGGTGTTCGCGCCGCGCGGCGCGGAGGCTCAGTCCGCCCTGGCCCTGGCGGTCCTGGTCACCATCGAGCCCGCCGGGCGCGAGTGGATTGACAGGTTCGACCGGTTGTTGGCCTGGACCGATGAGGCCGGCTTTGCCTCCGAGAATGGCCCGCGTCGCAGCATCACGGCGGTGGATCTCCTGCAGTCCGTGATCGGTGCCTGGCCGGCGCCAGCGGTGGCGGATCGGCTGGCCGGACTCTACGTGGAACGGCAGCGGCGATTCTCGTCGATCTTGAAGAAGCCCCTGCCGGGCGGCGACGAGGCGCGCCGCGCTCTCGGTGATCTG
>JBDSME010000467.1:0-6253 GCA_039916065.1 Polyangia bacterium | reverse complement strand
GCCCTGCTTGTCCCCAGCTCGCTGGCGCTGATCATCGCCAACTTCACCGGGTCCGAACAGGGCAAGGCGATCGGCACCTGGACGGCCTGGACCGGGATCTCGTTCATCATGGGGCCGCTGCTCGGTGGCGCCTTGGTGGACTTCGGCTCGTGGCGCTGGGTGTTTGCGATCAACGTGCTTCCGATCTGTGCGACCATGGCGGTGCTGGCGCGCATCCCGCCGGAGCCGTTGCGCTCCCAGCGGAGCCACGTCGATCTGCCTGGTGCGGCGCTGTGCGCGCTGGGCCTGGGCGGGATCATCTTCGGCCTCATCGAAGGGCCGACCCACGGCTGGCGCGCGCCAGCCATCTATCTGCCACTGGCCGGCGGGGTGGGTGCGTTCGCCGCCTTCCTGATCTACGAACGCCGCGCCGCGGATCCGATGCTCGACTTCAAACTGTTCCGCAACCGCAATTTCGCGATGGGCAACGCCGCCACCGCCGCGATCTACGCCGGTCTCTCCGCCTTCACATTCTTGCTCGTCGTCTTCCTCCAGCAGGTGTGCGCGTACTCCGCTACCGGCGCCGGCCTGGCGCTGGTCCCCGTTACGGTGCTCATGTTCGTGCTGTCGCCCGTCTCCGGCCGCCTGGCTGGCAAGTACGGGCCGCGTTGGTTCATGACCTTCGGCCCGGTGATCGCTTCCCTCGGGTTCCTGTTGATGCTGCGCATGCGCGTCCACACCGGCACCTTCTCCGAACTGCTCACCACCTACGTCACCGAGACACTCCCCGGCCTGATGGTGTTCGGCATCGGTCTCGCCGGCACGGTGTCGCCGCTGACAGCGGCGATTCTGGGCGACATCGACCAGCGCCACGCCGGCATCGGTTCGGCCATCAACAACGCGATCGCGCGTGTCGCGGGCCTGCTGGCGATCGCCGCCTTGGGAGCGATCCTGACAGCCCGCCTCTCCGCCACGCTCGCCTCCGCCGACATCGAAGCACTTGGCCCGGCGGCACGCGCGGCCCTGAGCGCCGCCCCCGCCCGTCCGCTCGACACGTCGGTTCCCGCCGGCGGCGACGCGCCGGCGATCAAGTCGTTACTCGAGGACGCGTCGCTCAGCGCGCTGCAGAGCGGACTGCTGGCCATCGCCGGGACCCTGGCCCTCGGCGGCCTGATCTCGGCCGTAGGCATCCGCAACCCGAAGCGTTCGTAACGGCAGGACTGTCGCCTGACGTCCGAAGTCTGTAGCCGGGCCCCACAGCGGCACCGCGCCTCAGCCGGTGTGACCGAAGCCCCCGGCGCCACGGTCGGTGGCGCTGAGGTCGTCTGCTTCCTGGACGAGCACCTGGATCACAGGAGCGATCACCAACTGGGCGATGCGGTCTCCCGCCACGATGGTGTGAGGCGCTGTCCCCAGGTTCACCAGCAACACCGCCACCTCCCCGCGGAAATCGCTGTCGATGGTCCCCGGGGCGTTCACCACGGTGATTCCGTGCTTTCGGGCCAGCCCGGAACGGGGGCGCACCTGGCCCTCGAACCCGCGCGGGATCTCCAGGATCAAGCCCGTGCCTATCGCGATCCGCTCCCCGGACGCCAGCGTGACGGGCGGATCGGCGGACGCGAGATCCATACCCGCTGCGCCCGCCGTCATGTAGGCAGGCAACAACGCTGCGGCCCGCAACTTCCGAACCTTCAAGACAACAGACATGGTTCACCTCATCCGGTCGCTGAGATTCGACGCAGGCGGGCCCTCACCCTACCCCTCACCCTACCCCTCTCCCAGAGGGAGAGGGGATCGGAAGGGAGATGGGATCCGAAGGGGATCGGAAGGAAGAGGGATTGGAGGAGCGCCTTAGCTGGCGACGGCGCGGAAGTTGTGGATGACGTCTGGGGTCTTCCCCAGGACCTCCCGGCGGGACAGCCGGATCTTGCCGGTGGCGCGGTCGATGCCGATGACCTTGACCACCATCTCGTCGCCCTCCTTGCAGATGTCCTGCACGGCGTTGACCCGCTTGGCGTCGAGCTCGCTGATGTGGACCAGGCCGTCAGTTCCCGGCAAGATCTCCACGAACGCTCCGAAGTCGGCCAACCGCTTCACCACGCCCATGTAGAACTCGCCCACCTCCGGCTCGGTGGTCAGGCCCTTGATGATGTCGATGGCCTTCTTGACGGCGATGCCGTCCGGCGAGGCGATGTGCACCGTGCCGTCGTCCTCGACCTCGATGGCCACGCCGGTTTGAGCGGTGATGCCGCGGATGGTCTTGCCCCCGGGGCCGATGATCTCACGAATCTGGTCCGGCTTGACCTGAAGGGTGGTGATGCGCGGCGCGTGCAGGGACAGATCCTCGCGCGGTCCGCCGAGGGCTTCCGCCATCTTGCCCAGGATGTACAGACGGGCATCGCGCGCCTGCTTCAGCGCGGTCTCCAGGATCTCGCGGGTCAGGCCCTGGATCTTGATGTCCATCTGCACGGCGGTCACGCCGGCGCGGGTGCCGCAGATCTTGAAGTCCATATCGCCCAGGTGATCCTCGTCACCCAGGATGTCCGACAGCACCGCCACCCGATCGCCGTCCTTGATCAGCCCCATGGCAATGCCGGCCACCGGGGTCTTGATGGGCACACCCGCATCCATGAGGGCCAGCGATCCACCGCACACGGATGCCATTGAGGAGCTGCCGTTCGACTCCAGGATCTCCGACACGATGCGGACCGTGTAGGGGAATTCTTTCTCCGTGGGCAGGATACGGGAGATGGCCCGCTCCGCCAGGTTGCCGTGGCCGGTCTCACGGCGGCTTGCCCCCCGCATGGGCTTGACCTCGCCGGTGGAGAACGGCGGGAAGTTGTAGTGAAGCATAAAGCGCTTGTCGATATCGCCGGTGAGCGCCTCGATGTGCTGAACGTCCTGCTTGGTGCCCAGGGTCGCGGTCACCAGGGCCTGAGTCTCTCCCCGCGTGAACAATGACGAACCGTGGGTGCGAGGGAGCACGCCCACCTCGCACGTGATCTGGCGGATGTCCGTGGTGGCGCGGCCGTCGATGCGGCGCCCCGTCGACAGCACCAGGTCACGCAGGTGCTTCTTCTTCAGAGACTCGTAGGCCTCGCTGACCTCGCCCGCGCGCTCCGGGAACTCACCGGACAGGGCGGTCTTCACCTCGCCGCCGGTGGCATCCAGCGCTCCGTAACGCTGGTGCTTGTCGCGGATGGCCATCGCCTGCTGGATCTTCTGGGTGGCCAGCGCCGACACGCGATCGACGATCACCGGATCCTTCGCCGGGGGGATGAACTCGCGCTTGGGCTTGCCGACGGCCGCCCGCAGCTTCTCCTGCAGGTCCAGCAGCGGTTGCGCCTCTTTGTGCGCGTGCATCAGCGCCTCGATGATCACCTCCTCGGAGACCTCGGCGCCGCCGCCCTCCACCATGACGATGGCGTCACGGCTACAGGCCACCACGATGTCCAGATCGGAGCGGGTCCGCTCGGTGAACGTCGGATTGACGATGAACTGCCCCTCCAGCCGTCCCACGCGCAGCGCCGCGAATGGACCCGCCCAGGGGATGTCGCTGATGACCAGCGCGCAGGAGGCGCCGGTCATGGCCAGCACGTCGGAGGCATGCTCGCGATCGCTGGAGACGACCATGGCGATGATCTGCGTATCGAATCGCCATCCTTTGGGGAACAGCGGGCGCGACGGGCGATCGATGAGCCGCGAGGTCAACACCTCCACCTCGGTCATGCGGCCTTCGCGCTTGAAGTAGCCGCCGGGGATCTTGCCCGCCGCCGACGTCTTCTCCATGTAGTCACAGGTCAGCGGCATGAAATCGATGCCGGGACGGGTGGACATCGACGCCACCGCCGTTACCAGGACCATCGTGTCACCCTGACGGATGATCACCGAGCCATCGGCCTGCTTGGCCATGCGGCCGGTTTCGATGGTGAGCTCGCGCCCTGCCAAACTGATGCCTTCTCGTACGAACATGGTGCCTCCTGGAAAAAGGGGCGGCGCGATTCGTCCCTCTTCTCACCGGTCGAACGGCGCGCGCAGGCAACCCAGCTCGACCAGAGGGAAAAAGGATGAATACCGCCACCGCCACCGGTTGGGCGGGCTCGCGCGCGCGTGAAGCGCCCGCGCAAACCACGCCAGATTGGATGGTGAGGGGTAACCCTCGATGAGCTACTTACGAATACCGAGAGTCTCGATGACGCTGCGGTAACGAGCGAGGTTCTTGCTCTTGAGATAGTCCAACAGACGGCGGCGCTGGCTGACCATCATGAGCAAACCACGGCGGGAGTGGTGATCCTTCAAGTGAACCTTGAAGTGATCAGTAAGATAGGTGATGCGCTCGGACAGGAGCGCGATCTGCACCTCGGGCGAGCCGGTGTCGCCGGCCTTCCGCGCGAACTTCTGAACTACTTCTGCTTTGCGTTCTGCTACGAGAGCCATCGTGAATGTCTTCCTGTCTGTCGCCTGGTCCGCCCCAATGCCGGCAAGGGAGCGCTACCGCCAACTGCTGTTTCTGTTGTTGAAAATCGCGTGAAATTGTCAGAAAAGCCCCTCTGAGTCAAGGAACCCGGGCGGACGCCAACGGGACGGCCCCGCGCCCCCTTTATCCCCCTCCCCCCGGCATCACATTAACCACGGGGAGCCGGCGCGAGGGGGCGGCCCATCCCTTCCGGGGGACGGAGGAGGCTGCTCCTCGCCGTCCCAATAACGCACGGCCCATGATCGCGTCGAGCGGAGGCTGGCTTTGCCAGCCGGAGCTCATCGCGGGAAGGTTTGGGAACCCTCCCAGGGGTCCCATTAGATCAGCCCGGTCCCCCTGAAGGGGCGGCCCGCCCCCTCGGCAAGCCGGCGACCCACCTCCCCCCCTACCCCACCTCAACCACCCTGATCGAGTTCGTCGGGCTGCGCTGTCCCACCGGGGACCCGTACGCCATCACGAACCGATCGCCCGAGGTCACCATCTCCTGCTCTCGCAGATGGGCGATCACCGCGCCGGCCAGCGCGTCGGTGTTGGAGAAGACGGGCAGCGGCCGCGGCATCACCCCCCAGTAGAGGGCCAGCCTGCGCAAAGCATCGCCGGATGGTGAGAACGCCACGATGGGAACGATCGGGCGTGCCTTGGACACCAGCCGCGGCGTGCCACCGCTGACCGTGAAGGCGACGATCACCTTCGCGCCCACCTCCTTGGCGACCACGCAGGCGGCATGCGCGATCGCCTCTTGAATGGTCTCCCCCGGCTCGGAGGACTGGGGAGCGTAGAACTTGCTGCCCTCGGCCTCCAGGATGATCCGCTCCATCATCGCGCAAGCTTCGTGGGGATATTTTCCCGAGGCCGTCTCCGCGGACAGCATCACCGCGTCCGCCCCCTGAAAGACCGCAGTGGCCACGTCCCCCGCCTCCGCGCGCGTGGGCCGAGTGGAATCCACCATCGACTGCAGCATCTCCGTGGCGACGATCACCGGCCGCTGGTGCAGCCGCGCCAGCCCGATGATCTCGCGCTGGATGATGGGGACGCGCTCCGGGCTCAGCTCCACCCCCAGATCGCCTCGTGCCACCATGACCGCGTCGGCCGCCCGGATGATCTCCACCAGGTTGTCGACCGCCTCCGGCGTTTCGATCTTCGCGATCACCGGCGGGATAGACCGGCCCATGGTCCGACACAGATCGCGCAGCTCGCGGATGTCCTCCGCCCGCTTCACAAATGACAGCGCGACGTAGTCCACCCCCAGCGTCAGGCCGAACTCCAGATCCGCGCGATCCTTGTCGGTGAGCGCCCGAAGTCGCACTCGCCGCGACGGCAGATTGACCCCCATGCGGTCGCGCAGGGGTGCGCCTTGTTCGACGACGGCGCTCACCCGCCCCTGGCCGACCTCGACCACCCGCAACCGGACCCGGCCGTCATCGAGCTGCACCTGATCACCAGCCCGCAGATCCGCCGCCAGGCCGGCGTAGCCGATGGCGATGGTCCCTGGCCCCCCCTCGTCCCCTTCGATCAAGGTCAGCACGTCTCCCGTTGCAACGTGGGCGGGCGCGGCGTGACCAGTGCGGATCTTGGGGCCACTCAGGTCCTGCAAGACCGCCACCGGCTTCCCCACTGCGGCCGACTCCACCCGCACCAGTTCGGCGACGCGCGCGTGCTCCTGGTGCGTTCCGTGCGAAAAATTCAACCGCGCCACATCCATGCCGGCCGCGATCAATCCGCGGACCCCTGCGCTGGACGCCGTGGCCGGGCCCAGCGTGCAGACAATCTTTGCTCTTCGAACCACCATGTCCCCCC
>JBDSME010000466.1:0-5058 GCA_039916065.1 Polyangia bacterium | reverse complement strand
AGCACGTCGACGCCGCTGGCGCCCGGCATCCGCACATCCGTGACCACCACGTCGTACTCGGTCGTCGCCAGGCAGGAAATGGCGCGCAATCCGTCGTTGGCGGTGGAGACGCCGTAGCCCTCCTCGCCCAGTTCGTGTGCCACCAGGTTGCGGAAGTCGGGCTCGTCGTCGACCACCAAGATTTTTGCGCCCGTCGTCATCTCATCACCTCGACGCCGCCGCCGGCAGTGCTGTTCCCATTGGTGGTCCCGCGTTCCATGTTGTCTTCTTTCCCTTCGGCTGCCGGGGTTTCCCCGCTCCCTGTCTGCAGGACCTCTGGTTCCGGTCGCAGGGGCAGCCACAGGCGCATGGTGGTGCCCACGGCGTCGGCGGTGCGCACGTCCATGCGTCCGCCGTGTCCTTCCACTATCTGCCGGGTCAGTGACAACCCGATGCCGGTCCCTTCCCCCACCGGCTTGGTGGTGAAGAAGGGGTCGAAGATGCGCGGCAGGACAGCGCGGGGGATCCCCGTGCCGGTGTCGGTGATGTTGAGCTCGACGCCGCTTCGGCCAAGATGGCGCGCCGGCGCAACCACGATGGACGCCGATCCTCCAGGCGGGGTGGCATCGATGGCGTTAGACACCAGATTCAGCAGAGCTGATTCGATCTCCTGGGCGCAGACTGTCAACTCCGGAAGGGGGGCGCGGGCCATCCAGCGCAGGGACACCTCCCGCCGCCGTGCCTGGCCGGCCGCCAGCTCCAGCACCCGCTCGATCAGGGGCCCCAGCGACGTCTGTTCGCGCGTCGCTGGCCTGCTTCGCGAAAAATCCAGCAGCGATCGCACCAGATGCGCGCAGCGGAGGGCCTGACGTTCCACGGCGACCAGCGACTCTCGCCCGGGGGTCCCGTCGGACATGCGGCGCAGCAGTCCCTGCACGTACCCCACGATGATACCCAGGGGATTGTTCAGTTCGTGGGAAAGGCCGGCCACCAGTGTACCCACCGCTGCCATCTTGCCGGCATGAATCAATTGCTCCTGCGTTTCACCGAGCCTTCGCAGGCTGTTCGCAAGTTCGCGATTGGAGCGGGCCAGCTCCCGCGTTCGCTGTGACACGCGGAGCTCCAGTTCGTGGTTCAGGGTGCGGATCTCCTCCTCGGTGCGGCGCGTTTCGGTGGCGTCGCGATAGATCCAGAAGGCCCCGCCGTAGGCGCCGTCGACGACCACCGGCACGTGATCCACCTCGATGATCCGGCCGTCGGTGGTGCGCAGTTCGTGATCGAGAACGGGCTCGCGCGTCTTGGCCAGCTCCCCCAGTTGCCGGCGCACGGCCGCGGGCTCCGCGAACCACCCGTCGGGCGGCCATCCCGCTTCGGCGGTGGGTCGCCCCAGCAGCTCCCGGATCGCCGCGGGCAAGCCCCACATCCGACAGAAGGCGGGATTGGCCTCGGCGATCAGACCCTGTTCGTTTTCGAAGATGACACCGCTACGCAAATTGTAGATGAGCGCGGCGACTTTGTCCGCGGGGGTGACGGTCTTTGATGAAGGTGGCGACGAAGATGACATGGCTAGGCCCGGCACCGACGTGTGCGTCGGAGGCGCAGGTCGGGGTGTCCACTGGATGCACGGTTGGTTTTCGAGGTTGCGATCGGCAGGATGCGACAAATGCTTGAAGTGACCGCGCTTCTTAGTTTTGCTTTTCGCCGTGGCTGTGAATAGGAGAGGCGATGGCCTGGCACCAGATCGAAATTCGGCTCAAGCCGCGACCCCGGGGTCTGCATCTGGTGACGAATGAGGTGGTGGGCGCCTTGCCCCTGTTGAAGCAGGTGAAGGTGGGACTGCTCCATGTCTTCATCCAGCACACCTCCGCGTCCCTTTCCCTGAATGAGAATGCGGACCCGGATGTACGCGCCGACATGCAGCGCTGGCTGGACCGCGCCGTCCCCGAGAACGCCCCCTATTTCGAACACACCACGGAGGGGTCCGACGATATGCCCGCCCACCTCAAATCGGTGCTACTGGGGGCGGAGCTCACTATTCCCGTGCGGCAAGGACGCCTGGCGCTGGGCACCTGGCAGGGAATCTACCTGGGCGAACACCGCGACTCCGGTGGCGCTCGGACGGTTGTGGCAACGCTCTGGGGCGAATAGGGGCCCCGTCTTGGGACTAGCTGCGTCTGGCAGCCGCGGGGCGGTGCCCGTCCGCGCCGCTCAGTTCGCGGTGTCGGACGGCGAGCTGGCCTGTTTCAGCGCTTCCGCCTGAAAGTGGGCGCGCAGGTTGTCGATCACGTCCTGCAGATCGCCATCCAGGATGCCCGGCAGGTTGTGCGTCGTCAGCCCAATGCGATGATCGGTCAGACGGTCCTGCGGAAAGTTGTAGGTGCGGATCTTCTCCGACCGGTCGCCTGTGCCGATCTGACCCCTTCGGGCGTCGCGCTCGGCGCTCTGGCGCTTTTCTTCCTCGATGGCATACAGCCGCGAGCGCAGCAGGGCCATGGCCATCGCCTTGTTCTTGTGCTGGGACTTCTCCTGCTGGCAATGGACGATCAGCCCGGAGGGAAGGTGGTGCAAGCGCACCGCTGAATCAGTGGTGTTGACCGACTGTCCCCCCGGCCCACCCGAGCGCATCACGTCGATCTTCAGATCCTTGGCGTCGATCACGATGTCGAACTCTTCCACCTCGGGCATGATCGCCACCGTTGCCGTGGAGGTGTGGATGCGCCCCTGCGCCTCGGTGCTGGGCACGCGCTGGACCCGGTGGACGCCCGACTCGTACTTGAGCTGGCTGTAGGCCCCTTGTCCCTTGATCAGGGCCACCACTTCCTTGATGCCGCCGGCCTGCGCCGATGACATGGACATGATCTCCACGCTCCAGCGGCGGCGCTCCGCGAAACGGGTGTACATGCGAAACAGATCGGCCCCGAACAGGGCCGCTTCCTCGCCGCCGGCGCCTCCGCGAATTTCCAGCAGGATGTTCTTGTCGTCGTTGGGATCCTTGGGCAGCAGCAGGACCTTGATGCGCTCCTCCAGCCCCTGCTGTTCGACGGCGATCTCTCGCTCCTCATCGAAGGCCATCTCCCGCATCTCGGGATCCTTCTGCATCTCCCGGGCGTCGGCGGCGCGCTTGTTCAGCTCGCGGTAGATGCGGAAGGAATCCACCAGATCGCGGAGATCCGAATGTTCCTTGGACATCTTCTGGAAGAGCTGGCGGTTCGCCAGCACCGCCGGATCGCCCAGCTTGCCCGACAGCTCCTCGTACCGCTGTTCAACGGCGGCGAGCTTTCTCAGCAACAGATCATCGAGCATGGATCATCCCACTGTGCCACTGTGCCACTGTGCCACCACACTGCCACTGGCCTGGCGGCGGTCCCGGGCGCTGCTTCCGCGGCGGCGGTAGCGGCAGAAGGGCTGCCTAGGAAGACGAGCCGGTGTCGCTGCCCGCGTCGCCGCCGCCGGCCGGGGCGCCCGCGGCGCTGGGACGGCCGTACTTCTTCTGGAAACGCTCGATGCGACCGGCGGCATCAACGAACTTCTGCTTGCCCGTGTAGAACGGATGGCAGTTGGAACAAATATCCGTCATGAAGTCGCCACGCGTCGAATAGGTCTCGACCTTGTTGCCGCAGGCGCAAGTGATGACGGACAGCTTGTAGACGGGATGAATGCCTTTTTGTGCCATGGTGACGATATCCTTGGGGCGTCGAACCGCACGGCGGAGCGCCGGCGGTTGTTTCGCCACGAAACGGGCTCTGTGGTGCCGCCCTATTGAGGGCGAGCAGTCTAGGGGGTGAGTGCCTGCCACGCAACTGCCGGGGCACCTGTTTTTATGTTTGGATGCCGGCCTTCCTCGGTTGGTTCGCGGCGGCGCTGTCCAGGGAAGGGTTCGCCGACGCAGGGTGTTGAAGCCGCGGCCCGGCCCCCTACTGCACGGGCGGGATCGTGAACGTCGACCAGGCCGGCGTCGTGTTCACCGAATCCGTGGGCTGGTTCCAAAGGTAGATGGCCGGGTAGGACGTGGGAACGTTAAACTCGTTCATGACGACGGGCGCCATGTAGAGCTGGCTGATCTCCACGGTGCGCATGGGACCATACTGGGACTTCACCGGAGGGATCCCCGCGCGATTGGACGAGAAAATGATCCAGTAATACTTACCTTCCGTGCCGCCGGCCGTGTCGGGCGACCACTTCGGCCAGTGGTTGTTCACGCCAGGGCTGGTCTTTCCAGTGCAACGGGGCGGGTCGTTGGCCCTCAGCCGCGTCGGCGTCCCTCCTGATGCCGGTATCACCGAGATTTCCGCCTGCGGATTGGCATACATCACCTGGCCGGCCCGGACGGAGGTGAACGCGATCAACCGGTCGTCCGGAGAATAGGCCGGGTAATACTCCTCCTTGTCCGCGCTGGCCGCGCCCGGTACCGCCGTCGCGACGCCGCCCGACCCCATGTTGAAGGGGACCGTATAGAGATCGGTCTTGCCCATTTCCAGACGGGCGCTCTTGGCGCCAACAGTTGAGGCGTACAGAATCTTCGACCCGTCGTGACTCCAGTCCGGGAAGGTCGCGCCGCCCAGATCGTTGGTGTGGGCGATCAGGCCCACGGCGTTTCCGGTCATGATGTCGCCGCCTGGCGTGTAGCTGGGGCTGGTCCAGTTTCCCATCACCGTTCCCGGGTTCGGCGACTCAAGGTTCACCCAGGCCAGATTTGGCATCTTGTTCGCGTCGGGGCCGTTGCTGTAGTCGATGGCTGCCGGGTTGGCCAGCCCCAGACTCGCCACGCCGATCTTCAGCCCGGGCCCCCAAACCTGCTTGGCGTAAGTGAACGGGCCCCATCCAGGCAACTGCAGAGCGGCCAGCCCTCCCGGGGTCTGGCCCGTGAACACCGCGCCCGCGTTCGCCCCCTGCACCGAGGCGGTGACCGCTCGCCAGGGGTAGTGGTCGACGAAGGTGACGAACCCCGTGTCGGGCATGCCGCTGTGGCATCCCACGCAGATCACCGGCGAGGCGGCGCCGGAGTCGGTGCGGCTCCCCTGCATCACCTGCGAGAGGTTCAGCACGGGAATGGTCTTTTCGTCGCCCACCGAGAAGCCG
>JBDSME010000465.1:0-19074 GCA_039916065.1 Polyangia bacterium | reverse complement strand
TGGTTGATCGAGCGTCGCCCGCACCGTAACCGGGGAAGGCGCCGCGTTTACAGCTCGGGCGGCCACCGCCGGCGGCTTCCCGACTACCCCCCCTTTAGCGGGAAAGCGCAAGAATCTGCGGCTCTTTGGTGCTGGAAACGGGAGCGCCGAACAGGCTGAATGGCTCCGGTCTGTGAAGGACGTCGCCCGCGCGCCGGCGGTAAGCACGGCCACCTCTGTGGCGATAACGGAGAACGGCCACTCGTCCTGACTCGCCGAGCGGCCTGAGTGCGACAGCTCCCCATAGTCACGACGGTGCCGCAAGGCGCAGTGTACCTCCGGGACCGTTCTGGCGTGGTAACTCTCAGCGGATGCTGGACCATCCTGGCAATCGTGATCTGATGCGAGCGGTCGTCGCCGCGGTGCTGGCGGTGGGCGCGCTGGTCGGTTGCGAGGGGGGTAGCGTCTTTCCGCCCAGTGACATGTCTTTCGAAGCGTTCTGTCCGGCATGGCAGGCGACGATCGCCGCACAGTACCAGCGTTGCAATCGGGTGCCACCGGCTGCGCTGAATTTGAACGCATGCGCGAGCCACGAGGCAGCTTTGAGCGCTGGGCGCCAGAGGTTCGACCGATCGGCCGCCGCCGGCTGCCTCCGCCAGTGGCAGCAGGGAACCTGCGCCCAGTTTCATGCGTTCGGTTTTCCGACTTGCGATGTTCTCTTTCGCGGACGGGTGGGCGAGGGAGGAGCGTGCGTCGCCACCGACGATTGCGAATACAACCTCTCTTGCGATCAACAAGCCTGCTAGCGACCGATCGGTCGAAGCGTGAGAGTACAGGTACGGGAAGCTGCATGAGAGGACGATATCGGCCGCGCCGAGCATGCGATTTCACCTGGCCCTTTGCGCTGCACACACGTACAGTATCATCTATGTCTGAGGCTGCTGTCTGCGAGGAAAAATCGGCGGCTGTGTCCGAATCGTTGTCGCTGGATGACGAGATTGCGGTCTTGGCGGCTCAGCTGGATGCCGGCACGCATCGTTTGCTGACCTGCATCCGGAAGTTCGATGCTTCCGAGGATTGGCTCCGGCAGGGTGCCCAGAGCTGCGCGCACTGGCTCGCCTGGCGCATCGGGCTGGATCCGGCGACGGCGCGAGAAAAGGTTCGAGTCTCGCGCGCGCTGGGGACATTGCCTGCCATCGATCGGGCGCTGGCGGAGGGGCGACTCTCGTATGCCAAGGTTCGCGCGCTGACTCGTGTGGCGACTCCGGATACCGACCAGCGGCTGGTTGAGATCGCGACGGCAACGACGGGAGCACAACTGGAACGGATATGCCGGCGCTTTCGGCGGGTCAGAGGCGACATGGTCAAGGAAGGATTGGTCGCCGAGGAACTGGCTGGCGCCGGCCTACGTTCCGTGCGCGTCCGGGGACTGGACGACGGCATGGTGCGCGTTGAGATCACGCTTCATCCGGACGAAGCCGATCTGGTGGTGCACGCTATCGATAGGGCGCGCGATCAACTCCGCGCGCGACCGCCAGCCGGTTCTCCCCAGTCCGCGGTTGCGACCCAATCCGCAAGCGAGGCAGCAAACGGACGAACCATTCCCCCGCCGTCGCCGGGTTGGGCTGACGGGGTCGTGTTCATGGCGGAGTTGATGCTCACAGCGGGTGATCTCGCCGGCGAGACAGTCGCACCGGTGAGTGTGCAGCCTGAACCTGACCTTGAGCTTGAGCTTGACCCTGGGCCCGAGGCCGCGGCTGCTCCTGTCGCAACTCCAGTACCGCTCGATACTCTTGCCGGGACCGCTTCTCGGGTGGTTTGGGGCAGTGACCGCTACCAGGTCTTCATTCATCTGGAGCAGAGCCCACTCGATAAGGACGGAGTCATGGGAGTGTTTCTCGATGACGGAACGCGCGTTTCCGCGGAAACGTTCCGCCGCCTGTCATGTGATGGCGGGTTGGTGGCGGTCAGGGGAGATATTGTTTCCCCTCACGGAGGCAAAGGTCCCGGACAGCTCGGCCGTCGGACGCGTGCGATCTCCCCCACCCTGCGGCGTGCGCTCTGGTTGCGGGACGGAGGGTGTCGATTCCCGGGCTGTGCGAACCAGCGATTCGTTCATGGCCACCACATCCGACATTGGGCTGATGGAGGGCCGACGAGCAAGGACAACCTGGTTTTGCTGTGCTCATTTCACCATCGAATGCTTCACGAAGGCGGGTTCATCATCGCCGGCAGCGGCGACAATGACCTTCAATTCCTGGACAGGCGCAAACGCGTTATCGGGAACGTGCCTGGCGTGGTGGACCTCACCTCTGACGAATACCGGCCGACGCTTCTGGCTCTAGAAAACGATTTGCCCAGGGATGCCGCGGTAAATGCCTGCGGTTGGGATGGCGATCCCATCGACACTGACGAGATTCTGGATACTTGTTGTCACAGTCCGCGCCCGAGATTCTCTGCAACGCGTGACTACCAATTGAACGGGTCCTTCGCGCGGTCGGGTCGGGGGCCGGCGCGGTGGAGTGCAGGGAGGGCGAAGACCGCGCGCTCGTCAGTGATAGTCGCGAGGCCGAGGAGAGGACGCAAAATATCCGACCACATGGTCGCACAGGAAAATGAAGCACCAGACCCAGTAAACCTCCGAAGAGGGCAGACAATGGCAGCCCAGCGCGCAAGCCGATCGTGGCCGCGATCGCCGCGCAAACGGCTGCAGGCGCAGACCAGTACCACCTCGATGCGGCATTTCCCGCGCCCGCGATGCGGCCGATTTCGGTCACCCGGGAGTGATCCATTCCAACCACAATAGTTTCCGGTCGTCCGGCTACCGGACACGGCAATGCATGAAGGTGAGCGGCGGTCCGCCTATCGTGGCTTCGCGGCCTCGCCTGTCGTGGCTTCGCGGCCTCGCCTATCCGTCATCCGGCTCTGCGAGCGCGCGGGGCATCTGGAAGGGCAGCGGCGTCCCCAAGGATGTGATGTCGTCGCGGGCACGGCTGTCGTTCGCCGGCGCGCCGGCGGCGGACCCGCGTCATTGGTTACGCAGGGGGGATCTTGGCCGCGGGTGGGGTGCGGATGAGGGCCAGGCTGATCCAGACACCGGCGCTAAAATAGAGGGACATCCAGGGGATCTCCTGCCGCCAGTCCTCCCACCGCCGCGTCGGCACCCAGCGGCGCTGGGCGTCGCGGCGGCCTTCCTCCAATGACAGGTAGACCTTGCCAGCGGTCTGGTCCGCCTGCCACCGGCGCCAGTACATCGGCACGTCGACTGTGCCCATGAACGCGACATAGCTGGCGCTGAGGATCAACGCCGCCGAGATCAAGGTGCGTCGGGCTCCGCGCAGCCGGGGCCGCAGAGCCCCCAGGGCCAGCCCCGTCAGCGCGGCGCACCCTGCCCAGATCGACTCCTCCACCACGCTGCCGATGAAGTTGGTGGTGAGGGCGCTGTACCACGAGAACAACTCCGCCACCGCGATGAAGGGAAGGAGCAAGCGCGAGACGGTGGCAGCGAAGGGCGAGCCCGCGGCCCGGGCCGCGGTTCCCAGTACCATGCTGACCTGCGCCGCCAGCGCCAGCTCCGCGATGGTGGCCACGGAGCGGCCCAGCATGGCGTTCGACCACCAGGTGTCCAGCAGGCAGATGCGCTGTCCCTCGGCGCGTGGCAGCCAGGAGCGGAACGCGCACCCCAGGACAAATAGTGCTGAAAGCGTCAATCGCCAGTGACGTTGCGCCTCCAGCGCCGACTCCTCACACGGGGGGTCGGCGGCAACCCGGCGGGCGACAGCGAACCACCATCCGATGTTGACGAACGCCACCAAGCTCAAGACGATCCACCACGCCATCACAGCCGGTGACTGTTCGGGGCCGTTCATCACGCGGGCGCAATAGTCAGGGCGGAACCGGTCCGGTGTCCAGAAGTTTGCAGCCATCGTGGCGCCAACTTTTCGACGGAGACTGTTCGCGCACGATCGTCACAAAGCACGCTACCTCCGTCACCCGGCCGTCCAGGGACCGGAACGATATTGTTGCACTTTGAAACTGCCTTCCACGCTGGCGTCGGTGATACGGTCTGCACCAGGAGGAATGAACCATGAACAAGTTTCTCGAGGAATTGAGGGAGCAGCGCTGGGATGATCATCGCTTCTATCACCACAGCCGCATCAATCAGTCGCTGCACCTGGTGAGCGCGCTCAGCTTTCTGGTCACGTACGTGTTGCTGTTCACCCACCCGGTCGCGGGGGCCTTGTTCGGATGGATCTTCGCCATGTGCATCCGACAGGTGGGACACTTCTTCTTCGAGCCCAAGGGATACGACGAAGAGAACCAGGCCACCCACGTCTACAAGGAGCGCGTCAAGGTCGGATACAACCTGCGTCGCAAGGTGGTGCTGCACACCATCTGGGCACTTACCCCCCTGGTCCTGTATCTGCTGCCTTCGCTGTTCGGCCTGTTCACGCCGCACCACGATCTGTCGGGATTCTTGGGGCACCTGGCGCAGCTCTGGATCGGCCTGGCTATCGGCGCGTTGCTGTTCCGCACCGTGCACCTGTTCTTCCTGCGCGACCTGCAGACCGGGCTGGTCTGGTTCGTGAAGATCCTCACCGATCCGATCCACGACATCATGCTGTACCACAAGGCTCCCTTTCACCTGCTCCGGGGCGAGATGATGGAGCCGGCCAAACAGCAGCACGCCTGAAGCACTGAAGCACTGAAGGCCTCGGTTGAGGGGGCCGCCACCCGCGCCGGGCGGCGCCCTCCATGAGCGGCCCTCAGATCCGGGCGGCGATCATCTCGCGGAGGATCCGGCGTTTGATGGCTTTGTTCGTGAGCACTGGCGACGACCACCAGAAACCATCCGCATCCATGGCTCGGGCGGCTGCCACGAAGCGGTCCACCACCGCCGCGAAATCGTCATCGGAATAGTTGATGCTGAAGATGAACCGCCCGGTCCCCACCCAGCTCAGCGCCAAACCTTCCGCACGCAGGTAAAATTGCAGCATCCAGTTGTAGCGCGAGGGCCGCTGATACCTCACCGTCCAGATGGACGACAGGTGAGCCACGCGCACTGGCAGGCCCTCCGCCTCCAGCCGCTGGTTCATGCGGGCGGCGCGGCCATCCCAGACGGCGTCCAGTTGCTGGAACACGGCGCGGATCTCCGGCGCCTGGATTCGGGTGAGGAACTCGTTCATGGTGGCCATCACATAGGGGTGAGAATTGAAGGTGCCACGCGCGAAGCAGATGTCCGTGGGGCGCTCGTCGCGGAACCGCTTCATCAGCTGCTTGCGTCCGCACAGCGCACCCACCGGCAGTCCGCCGCCCAGGGTCTTGCCGTAGGTGACCATGTCCGCGCGCACGCCGAAATACTCCTGCGCTCCCCCGGCGGCCAGGCGGAAGCCCACGAACACCTCGTCGAAGATCAGGACGATGCCACGCTCGGTACAGACCGCGCGGAGCTTTCGCAGCCAGTCCTGGTACGCCTGACGATCGAAGTGGGCGGCGCGAGCGCTGTCCACCAGCGCTGCGTCGCCGGGTGCGTTGGCGTTCGGATGCAGCCCCTGCAATGGATTCACCAGCACGCACGCGATGTCTCGTCTGGTCCGCAGGACGCGCAGAGAGTCGGCGTCCATATCCTTCAGGGTGTAGGTGTGGAGCGCGGGAGATGGGTTGCCCACCCCGGGCTGCACATCGCCCCACCAGCCATGGTAGGCGCCGCAGAAACGCACCAGGTGGGAGCGCCGGGTGTGGTAGCGGGCCAGTCGCACCGCTTGCATCACCGCCTCGGTGCCGGACATGTGGAAAGAAACCTCCTCCTGCCCGGAGATCTCGCGCAAGCGGGCCACGTTGAATGCCACCACCGGGTGGTACGCTCCCAGCACCGGACCCAACTCCTCCACCCGCTGGCTGCCGCGACGAATGCACTCCTTGTAAAAGTCATACCCGAAGACGTTGACCCCGTAGGACCCGGTGAGGTCGAACAACTCGTTCCCATCGAGGTCCGTGACCTTGACCCCGGAGGAGGATTGCACGAAGGCACCGGCACGCAGGTGCGCTCGTACCAAGCGCCGATACTGGAAGGGCACTCGATAGCTTTCGGTGAACTGGAGATCGGAGATACCGTCCTCCACAGCGGCGGTGGCCCGGGCAGTGAGAGGAAACCGCCGACCATAGATCTCTGCCAGGCGCATGAAGCCGGCGCGCCGCCGCTCGGCGATCGCGCTGGGGGCATCGTCAGACCGGAAAAACCGAGCCTCGTCGTACTCATAGAACGGTACTTGTCCCGCCATCCACCGGCCGATGCGAGAGTGGCCGCGCAGGGAAGGATGCTTGGCGCGCGACAGCTCAACCCTTGCCTTGACCTTCAGCGCCAGCGCCAGTGCCGGAACTGATACTGCGCCCACCGCGCACGACATCAGGAAGGAATCCATCGCCTGGCGCTCCTCTCAATCGAATAGTTCACAGCTCTTCCCTCTCGTCGTACCAATGATCAGCCCGCAGCAGGAGTCAATAGACCAACCATGCCCACCAGCAAAACCGCGCCTGTCAGTGCATCCCCGTCGTCCCTGGGGTCCCCTACCGTGCTGGGACGCCTCTTTCAGCACGAGGAGCTAAACTTCCTGCTCACCAACCGGATCCCGCGGCGGCTGGTCACGCGGTTCATGGGCTGGTTCGCACGCATCGAAGCGCCAGCGGTGCGCGACCTCTCCATTGGACTGTGGCGGTTGTTCACGGACGTCGACCTGAGCGACGCCGCCCGACACGATTTTCCCAGCTTGCAGCAGTGTTTCATCAGGGAGCTAAAGGAGGGCGCGCGTCCCATCGACCCTGACCCCGCCGTCCTGGTCAGCCCCTGCGATGCCATCGTGGGCGCCTCGGGGCGCATCGCTGGCGACCAGTTGATTCAGGCCAAAGGATTCCCCTACACCCTGGCCGACCTGTTGCCACATCCCGAGCTGGTGAGCCGTTATCGAGACGGAACCTATGTGACGTTGCGGCTCTCCTCTGCCATGTATCACCGCTTTCATGCGCCGCACGACTGCCACGTCCATCGGGTGACGTACATCTCCGGCGACACCTGGAACACCAACCCCATCACTATCAAACGCGTCCAGAAATTGTTCTGCAAAAATGAGCGCGCCGTGGTTGAAACCACGCTGCTGGCGGGCGGTGAAGCGATCACCCTGGTACCGGTGGCGTCCATCTTGGTGGCCAGCATCCGGCTGCACTTCCTCGACGTGCTGCTGCACCTGAAATACCGCGGACCGCGGCTCACGCCGTGCGATGCCACGTTCCGCAAGGGGCAGGAGATGGGCTGGTTCGAGCTGGGGTCCACCATCATCGTGTTCGCTCCGCCCGGTCTGCACCTGTGCAACAACGTTCATCAGGGGGGGACCATCCGCATGGGGCAACCCCTTCTCCGTCGGCATTGAAAGGATCCTCATCAGGATGCCGCCGCCCAGGGGGACGGTCCCCCCATCGGCAGCGCAAGGTGGTCTGACGCGGAAGTCTCCTCCTGAAAGGCGAGCGGAGATCGCAGCGGAACCAGGTGGGCGCGGAACACCTGGTGGCCGGCGTCAAGGGTGCGCCCCAGGATGCTGGCGCGGGCCCGCTCACGCGAGCAGGCCAGGGCACGCAAACAGGCCGGCAAGAGCTGCTGGTCAATGGCGCCATTCACGCCGTCCTGAACCAGATCCACGGGACCGGGCGCCGGCACGGACGCCACTGGCAACCCAGACGCCAGGGCTTCCAGGATCACGTTGCCAAAGGTCTCTGTCCGCGAGGGAAAGACGAAGCAGTCGGCGCTGGCGAAGTGCGCCGCCAGGTCGGCGCCGTAGCGATAGCCCCGCCACACCACGGCGGGGAAACGCCGCTGCAGCTCCGGTCGCGAGGGGCCATCACCCACCACCACCTTGGTGCCCTGGAGCGGCAAGCACAGAAAGTCCTCCAGGGTCTTCTCCACGGCCACCCGTCCCACGTACAACCAGATGGGGCCGGGGAGGGCGTAAACGTCCTCGCGACGCTTGCTCGGGTGAAAGGCCTTGGCATCCACGCCGCGTGGCCAGTGCACCAGTCGACGGCCCACTCTCCAACCTTGTAGCTCGCGCAACAGAGTCTCGGAGCTCACCAGGGTGTGGTGGGCGCGGCCGTGAAACCAGCGCACCACCTCGTATCCCCAGGCCAACGGCACCGGAACACGCGCCGAGAGATACTCAGCGTATCGCGTGTGAAAGCTGGTGGTGAACCGGAACTGGCGGTGGCGCAACCAGGCGACCGTCCACATTCCCAAAGGACCTTCCGTCGCCACATGGATGGCGTCGGGCGCGAAGGCGCGGATGCGCGTCAGCGCTTTCCAAGGATCGCAAGCGACCCGGATCTCTGGATACGAGGGAAGCGGCACCGTGCGGTGGCCATCGGGAGCGATCACCAACACCTCGATCCCCGTGGATTCCAGGTACTTGACCAGCCGGACCAGCGTGTTCACCACCCCATTGGTTTGCGGGCGCCAGGCGTCGGTGACCAGAACCAGCCGCCTCAGGACCGGTCCTGTGTCCGGGCGATCGTCGAATCGACGCAACCCGGGCAGCACCACCTGGGGTGCCCCGTGACCACGCCGCGAGAGCATTTCGGTCTGTCCCGGCTGACGCTTCTCTGTATCTTGCAACACGCATCGACCGTACCCCCCGTCCAAAACGAGCCGATGACAGTTCGGTGAAGATGGTGTTCGCGCTGGTCAACTTTTTGGCTTCGCCGGACCACCCTGGTTCTTCAGCCGAAGCGGCCGCTGATGTAGTTCTCGGTTCGCTCGTCCTTGGGGTTGGAAAAAATCTTGGCGGTGCCGTCGTACTCCACCAGGGTGCCTGTGCGGCGGTCCGACTTTGAATCCACCTCGGTGGTAAAGAACGCGGTACGGTCGCTGACCCGCGACGCCTGCTGCATGTTGTGGGTGACGATGACGATGGTGAAGCTGCTCTTCAACTGGCGCATCAACTCCTCGATCCGGGCGGTGGCGATCGGGTCGAGTGCACTGCAGGGCTCGTCCATCAGCACCACTTCAGGACCCACAGCGATGGTTCGGGCGATGCAGAGGCGCTGTTGCTGTCCGCCCGACATGCCCAGCGCCGACGCCTTGAGGCGATCCTTCACCTCGTCCCACAGAGCGGCGCTTCGCAGCGAGCTCTCCACGATGACGTCGAGGTCAGCCTTCGACTTCACCCCGCTGGAACGGGGCCCGAAAGCGACGTTGTCGTAAATACTCTTCGGGAAAGGGTTCGGCTTCTGGAACACCATCCCGATCCGCCGACGCACCTCCGTCGCCGAGACGTTCGCCCCGTACAGCTCGGCGCCACGGTAGCGTAGCCCCCCGGCCACCCGCGCACCCGGCGTGACGTCGTGCATGCGATTGAAACTGCGCAGAACGGTGGTCTTTCCGCAACCGGAAGGGCCGATGAAGGCGGTGATCTCGTTCTTGAAGATTTGCATCGTGACCCTGCCAACCGCCCGGAAGGAGCCGTAGAAGACCTCGACCTCCTCCAGATCGAAGACCACCGTGGACTGCGGACGGCTGGTCGCCAGGGGCGCCCCCCCATCCGAGGGTCTTGCGAGGGCTAGAGCACGCTGCTGGCGCGTATCGATGTGCAAGCGATCCGGTAAACGATTCTCTGGCTGCATGGAACTACCTCCGGCGGGCGACATGCGCGGTAAAGGCCCGCGCCATTAGCGTGATCACGAATGTCAGGAGCACCAAGGTCAGGGCAGCGCCCCAGGCCCGATCCTGCGCGGCCACGAACGATGAGGTGGCGTTGCCGAAGATCTGTATCGATAGCGCGGTATTCGCTTGTTCGAACAGGTGCGGGTTGAACTCATTGGCCGCGCCGACGGCAAAGAGCAACGGTGCCGTCTCACCGGCGGCACGTGCCACCGCCAGCAGCGAGCCGGAGACGATCCCCGGCAAGGCTGCCGGTAGGACCACCGTCAGGATGGTGCGGCTCTTACTGGTTCCAAGAGCGTACGACGCTTCGCGGAGGTGGTGCGGAACCAGCCTCAGCATCTGTTCGGTGGAGCCGAGCACCACCGGCAACATCAAGCATGCCAGCGCCAGCGAACCGCCGAACGCGGAATATCCGAAGCGAAGAGTCCAGACCACGTAGATGAATAGTCCCATCACGATCGATGGAACCCCGCTCATCACCGTGGACATGAAGCGAACCAGACGGGCAAAACGGTTGTTCACTCCGTATTCGTGGAGATAGACCGCTCCCAGTACGCCGACAGGCACCGCGATGATCGTGGCTGCCCCCGTGACCAGCAGGGTGCCCAGAATGGCCGGGCCCATTCCCGGCCCGGCGCGCCGGGCCACCGTGGGAATCTCCTTGACGAAAAATGCGGGAAAGCCGTGGAAGGCAATCTCGAAGCCCCGCCCCAGCACCGCCCAAAGCACGGCAAACAGTGGAAGCGCCACGCACACCACCGAGGCCATCATCAGCCAGGTCATCGTGCCGCTCTTCACACCACGCCAGCTTCGCTTGGCGCGCAGATCAGGGGGGGCACCCTCGCTGGCTGACACCGTGGCTTCGAGGCCGCTCACAGCCCCCTCGCCCTCTTCATCGAACGCTGCACGATCCCGGTGGCGATCAAGTTGACGGCGATGGTGATCACGAAGAGAGTCAACGCCAGGGCAATCAACGCCGACTTGTGCAACTCGTCAGCCTCTCCCCACTCGTTGGCAATGACAGCCGGCATGGAGTTGCCGGACGCCCAAGGATTGGCCGTGATTTGCCCCAGGGACGAGCCAATCACCAGAGCGGCGGCGATGGTCTCCCCCATGGCCCGGCCCAGGCCCAGCATCACCGCTCCCACCAGACCGCCGGCGCTATGGGGGAACACGGCTGCACAGATCATCTCCCAGCGCGTGGCCCCGAGAGCAAGCGCTCCCTCCTTGTCCCCGGGGGGAGTGGTTTCGATGACCTCCCTCGACAGCGATGCGATGATCGGGATGATCATCACGGCCAGGATGATCCCGGCGGTGAGGAAGGACCGACCCAGGTTGAAATGCTGGGAGAGCACCAGCACGCCCCACAGGCCGAACACAACCGACGGCACCCCAGCCAGGAGATCCATCAAGTACACCATGGGCTTCTTCAGCCGCGGTGGCGCGACCTGGGTCATGAACAGGGCCATCCCCAGGCTGACCGGGACAGCGATGAGAAGGGCGATCAGAGCGGTGAATGCCGTCCCCCAGATGAACGGAAGGGCTCCAAAAAGACGATCCGCGGGTGACCAGCGGGTGGTGGTGAAGAAGTGGGTGCCCATCTCCCGAAGAACCGGCGCGGAGCGGCGGGTGATGGTGATGGCGATCAGCCCCAGGATCAGCAACACCAGGGTAGCGGCGCCGGCCGCCGCCCAGCGAAACGTGCGGTCTGCGAACTGCCGATTTCCGCGAAGGTCGTGCATCAGCGCACCGCCTACGGGACCTTGAGCTTGTCCAGCTGCTTCGCAGCCCGCTCCTGCAGTGCTTTCGGTAAGGGGGCGTAGTCGATCTCACCGAGCAATTTCTGCCCGTCCTGGACCAGGAACTTGAGGTAGGCCTTGAGCGCCTCGCCCTTGGCGTGGTCCTTCTGCTTCGCGTACACGACCACCCAGGTCTGGCAGGTCAACGGGTAGGACTTCACGCCCTTGGCGTTGAGGGCGCTGAACAGCAGATTGCCCTTGATGTCGATGCCGTCGCCGGCCGCGGAGGCCGCTGCGGCGGTTGGTTCGACGAACTTGCCGGCCAGGTTCTTGATACGGGCGTACTTCAGTCCCGAGGCCTTGGCATCGGAGAGATCGACATATCCGATGGCCCCCTTCGTGGACTTGACGATTTGCGCCACCCCCCCGTTGCCCTGGCCGGCCTGGGTGTCGGAGGGCCATTCCACGGTCGAGCCGCTCTTCAGCTTCCACAGCCCCTTGGCGGCGGCGTTCAGGTACTCGGTAAAGTTTTGGGTGGTGCCGGAGCCGTCAGCGCGGTGAGCGACGACGATATCGAGATCGGGCAGCTTGGCCCCGGGGTTGTCGGCCACGATGGCCTTGTCATTCCACTTCTTGATGTCGCGCTGGAAGATCTGGGCGATGGAGCCCGGGGAGAGCTGCAAGGAGTCGACGCCCGGGATGTTGAAGCTGACGGTGATGGGCCCCAGCAGGATGGGGAAGTAGAGCACCTCGCCACCTTTGACCTTGGCAAGATCCGCCTCCTTGTACGGAGAATCGGAGCCCGCGAAATCAACCACCATGTCGGCGAGATCCTGGCGCCCTTTGCCGCTACCGCCGCCCCCATAGTTGATGGTGCTCCCCTTGTTGAGCTTCTTGAATTCCTCGATGGCCACTTCCTGATAGGGCTTCGACAGGGTCGACCCGCTGCCGTTCAGGGAGACGCCAGCGGCTGTTGCGTACGGTGGCGCGAGTAGCGCGAGTAGCGCGAGTAGAAGGAAGGCGCCGACCGAAGCGAGCGCGAAGCTGGAAGTTGATCTGGTCCTCATGGTGACTCCTGATTTGAACGAGTGAACACTGATGCAGGTAGCGCGGTGAATTGAGCAGGGTTGGTGGTGTGAGCGGCGACCGGAATGGGATGAAGCTGGCGTCAGGCCAGCGAGCGATGACGGACGTCCAGCGCCTTGACCATGAAGATGACCTCCTCGGCCAGGTTCTTGACGTGGTCGCCGATGCGTTCCAGGTAGCGGCAGACGGACGTCAGCGGAAGCACCCGGGTCACGGTGGCGGGATCAGCCGCCACATGGGCGACCAGCTGGGCGAACAAGCTTGCGTTGAGGTGGTCGATGTCCAGGTCGGCTGCGATGACGGAGGCGGCCTGTTCTGCGTCGCTGCGGATGAAGCTGTCGATGGCCAGGTAGAGGTTTTTTTGCACCATGGTGGCCAGCTGTGTGAGATCCCCGCGAGCGTCCAGGGGCGGCAAGCGATTCAGCTCCAGGGCACGTTTGGCTATGCCAGCGGCGAGATCTCCGATGCGCTCCACGTCCACCACGAACTTCAGGGCCATGGTAATGAAGCGCAAATCCGAGGCGACCGGCTGGCGGGTGGCCAGCAATTGCATGGCGAGCCTGTCAATCTCGTTTTCGTCAGCGTCGATAGCGGCGTCCTCCCGGATCACCTGCTGCGCGAGTTCGTCGTTCTGGTCGTGCAACGCCTTCATGGCGAGGGCGATCTGTCGCGCCGCTCGTTCGGCCATGCCCGACAGGCGTTGCCGAAGAACCTTCAGCTCCTGCGCAAATTCGCGGTGGGTGTGCTCGATCATCTGGTCGGCCACCTTAGCCCGCTGAAAAAGGCGATCCTGTTACGTTGTGTGGCCGCCTCAATTCTGTTTCAGAGCGGACACCGAGCTGTCACGAAACCCGGTCCGAGGCCCCCCGGTCACCCTCAGGGCTTGGCCACGCTCAGCGAACCGCGGCGATGAATGCGATCCAGGACCTCGCCCTGCGCGTTGATGGCGGGGGCGTCATCGCGGTTCGTCCGCTGCACGTACTGGCCGTCCTCCTTCATCTCGTAGGCCCGGGAATTGTCCGCCAGCGCCGGACCGATGACCTCGTCGCGGATCTGCTGGCGCAGCACCTCCGCCTCGATGGGGAAGAGCACCTCGACGCGGCGGTGGAGATTGCGCGGCATCCAATCGGCCGATGACAGAAAGAACTCCTCCTCGCCCGGGGCGCCAAAGACAAAGACGCGCTCGTGTTCCAGGAACCGCCCGATGATGGAGGAGACGCGGATATTCTCCGAAACGCTGGGGACACCCGGGCGCAGACAGCAGACCCCCCTGACGCACAGGTCGATGGGGACCCCCGCCATGGACGCCCGATAAAGCGCCCGGACGACCTCGGCGTCCACCAACGCATTCATCTTCGCGAATATCCGGGCAGGCTTCCCCGCTCTGGCCAGGGCGGCCTGCCCATCGATCTTCGCCAGCAGAGCGTCTGCCAGGGCGGTCGGTGCCACGGCCAGCTTGCGGTGGCGAGGCTTCTTGGAGAACCCCGAAAGGCTGTTGAAGAGCTCCGAGACGTCCTCGCCCAGGTCGGCGTCAGCAGTGAGGAGGCCCAGATCAGTGTAGAGGCGGGCCGTCGAGGTGTTGTAGTTTCCTGTCGAGAGATGGACGTAGCGCCGCAGTTCGTCGGCCTCCCGGCGCACCACCAGTGCCACCTTCGCGTGGGTCTTCAGAACAGCGTGTCCGAAAAAAACATGGGCTCCGGCCCGCTCCAGGGCCTGAGCCCAGGCGATGTTGGTCTCCTCGTCGAAGCGGGCCTTGATCTCGATAGAAACCGCAACCTCCTTGCCGTTCTCGGCGGCGTGGATGAGTGAGCGGACAGCCTCGGCATGAGCCCCTGCGCGGTAGAGGGTCATCTTGATCGCCACCACCTGGGGATCGGCGGCGGCCAGACGAAGAAAGCCCAGCACTGACGAAAACGAATCGTAAGGATGATGGAGCAGGATGTCCTGGCGGCGGATGGCGGCGAACACGTCCGCTCCGTCCGCCAGGATCACGGGAATGCGCGGCACGATAGGGGGATCGCGAAGTTCGGGGCGGTTCAGCGTGGCGATGGACATCAAGGAGCGGGAACCCAGAGGACCGGTGGATTCGTAGACGTCCTCTTCATCGATCTCCAACTTCTCGCGGAGGAAGCCCCTCACCGCATCCGGAATGCGTACGTCCACCTCCAGTCGTACGCATGCGCCGAAACGGCGGCGTCGAATCTGACGGTTCACGATGGACAGCAGGTCGTGCGCCTCCTCCTCGAGGATGTCCATGTCCATGTCGCGCGTCACCCTGAAGGGATGGCAACCCAGGATCTCCATGCCCGGAAACAGGTCGTCCAGGTTGGCGCCGATCAGCTGCTCGAGCGGCAGAAATTCCTTCCAGTGTGGGCGGGCCGTCGACGGGTCAAGATCATCCAGCGGGATGAAGCGAGGCAGGCTTTCCGGCACCTTGACCCGGGCGAACCTACGTTCGCGGGAATCGGGGTCGCGGGCTTCTATGGCCAGCGATAGCGAGAGGTTCGATAAGAAGGGGAACGGGTGCCCCGGATCGACCGCCAGCGGGGTGATGACGGGGAAGACGGAGCGGCGAAAATATTGCCGGGCCAACTGCATGGTTCCCGGATCTAGCGATGGCCAATCGCGGACATGAATGCCGTGCTCGGACAGGGCCGGCAACAGTTCCTTCGAAAGCAGGGCGTGGGCGGTTGCCAGCTGCCGCCTGATGATCAGGCCAATCCGGGTCAGCTGCTCACGCGGGCTGAGACCGTCGGGGCTCATCTCCACAAGTGCGGCTGCTTCCAGCTGTTCGTGCAGGCCGGAGACCCGAATCATGAAGAACTCGTCCAGGTTGGAGGCGTGGATGGCCAGAAACTTGAGGCGCTCCAGCAGCGGCCAGTGACTGCTCGCCGCCTCGGAAAGAACTCGTGCGTTGAACGCCAGCCAGGAGGTCTCCCGGTTCACGTACAAGGCGGGCTGGTGCAAATCCGTAGGGGGAGAATCCGCCTGTCGCGGCCCCTCTTCGGGGCGGCCGCTTGCTTCTTGAGAGCTCGGGACGGGCGACGTTGATGTGACCAAGGGGATGACCTCCTTCGCGAGACTACCCCCCTGTCAGGGCCAGAATTGCGTCGATCCGGTGACAAACGTCCTGGGAGGCCGTGCCCCAGTGGGTACGCGCACCCGTCGCGCCTCGGCCGCGACCACGATCCCTTCGCGGAACCCGGAACGAGCCTCCGGTCTGATGTACTAATTTCGCCACTTTCGCAACAGCAGGAGGGTGGTGACGGCGGCGGCGACCATCAGCCCGCAAGCCCACCAGAAGCCGCTGGGGCTCTTCAACCAGGGAAGGCCGCCCACGTTCATGCCAAAAATGCCAGAGATGAGGGTCACCGGCAGGAAAGTCGCGGTCAGAACCGACAGGAGGAAAAGGTTTCGACTGGTGGCCTCTCCCAGGCGCGAGGCGATTTCCTCCTGCAGCAGTCGGGTTCGTTCCTGCACCAGCTCAAGGTCCTGAGCCACCGCTTCCAGCCGCCCCACCGCTTGGCGGCTGCTTTCGCGATACTCCGGGTCGCACCATGCCGGGAAGTTCGCCGAGACTGTGGCCAGTGCGGCGCGATTGGCCACCACCTGCCGGCGCAGCCGAGCGAGAATCCGTCTGATCCGCCCCAGCACGGTCGCCTGTGCGTGCACGCGGCCCACGAGAATCTTGTCCTCGGCATCGTCCACCTCATCGTTCAGGCCGTTCACCACCTTTGCCGCCGTATCGGCGAGGGCGAGGACCAGTTCCTGAAACCATGCCATGGGTGTCTCGACTTCCAGTCCGCGCAGCAGCGAACGCCGCAACTGGTCGGCGGAGCGTAAGGCGTGCCTTCTGCCGCTGATCGCCCACCGACGGTCGATGTAGATACTCAGGAGGCCGAATCCTTCTGGGTCGGCGCGCAGGTCATGGTGCAGATCCGACAGCACAGCCACCAGACCATGGGGCAGCGTCTGCGCGAATACATGGGCGCTCGGGTTCAGCAGGGTTTCGCGCGCTTCCTCGGGCCAATCCCTCTGACGTCGGATCCAGCTTCGAACGCGATTGTCGGCGAGGTTGAAGTGCAGCCACATCGGCGCCCCGGCGCCCCCGTTCCCCGAAGGGTCGGGCGAAGCGTCGGACGAAGGGTCGGACGAAGGGTCGGACGAAGGGTCGGACGACGGGTCGGACGACGAGTCGGGCCATCCCGTGGGCTTCGGCCCCGCGCCGGGCTGGAGGCGGAAGGCGCAGATCAGGCCTTCGTTGTCGCGATCGGGGATGGGCAAACTCATGTCGCGCTTCGACAGTCTTACACCGAAGGTCACACGACCTCCCGTCGAGTCCTCCTGGTGGATGTGACATTTTGGTGACAGGCAGCGACCGCTGCAACGACGACGGTCAATCCGCGTGGTCGCCCTCGCCCTCGTCCTCGCCCTCGCTGCGGTGGCAGTCGCGGGTTACGTCAAGATGCTGGTCGAGGCGGATCTTTAGGAACTCGGTATGGTCTGAGTTCGTATCGCGGCCCCCGGCGCCCGGATAGTTGTTGTCGTTGATGACCAGCAACGTGTAGGGATCGAGGATGAGGACGCTGGTGATCCTACGAACGGTCTGAACTTGCATTGGTTCTCCTCTGATTGAAGCGCGCGGGGATTCGCAGGCAGGGGAGAATAGCGATGAGCGCATTTCAGCACTGTGACCGTTCGACAATGCCTCCGTGCCCGTGGTGAGACGGGCGAACAACTCGCGCAACCGGGGAGAATGGAACTCCCACGATCGTGGCGCGTCCGGTGCAGGGTTGTTGCGCGGCCAGCACACGCCAGCCATCTCGCCGTACGATCCTCAACGTTCTTCCGCGCCGCCGGGTGGCGGCGGGGCATTTTTGATTGGAGGAACCCATGCAGACGTACACCCGAAAGATGACTGCTCGTGCAACCACCGTCTCACTGTTCGTGATTGGTGGTGCCTTTCTGTCAGAGCCGTTGAGCGCCAACAGCGATCACGACGACGATCACTTCAACGACAACTATGGCGACCCCGTCCAGGTCGGACCGCGTCCCTACTACCTCATCAACAAGATGAGCCCCAGCCCCCTCAAGCACCGGCTGGAGTCGTGCGCCGACGGCCCCTTCTACAAGACGAAGTTCTCCATCGGTCACCGCGGCGGCGGCACGTTGCAATTCCCCGAGCACACGAAGGAGAGTCATGTCGCTGGTGCGCGCATGGGCGCGGGAATCCAGGAGTGCGACGTGACCTTCACAAAGGACGGCCAGCTCGTCTGTCGTCATGACCAGTGCGATCTCCACACCACGACCAATATCCTGGTCACTCCGCTCGCCGCGCAGTGCACCAAGGGGTTCAGCCCCGCTGAGTTCGATGCCAGCGGCAAGCTGATCAAGCCAGCCTCGGCCCTCTGTTGCACCAGCGATCTGACCGTCGCCGAATTCAAGAGCCTCAAGGGAAAGATGGACGCCTCCCTTTCCACGGCCAAGACGCCCCTCGAATACCAGGGCGGAACGGCCAACTACCGCACCGATCTCTACAACACCGGCGCCACCGTGCTCACGCACAAGGAGAGCATCGAACTCCTGCGCAGCCTGGGCAGTCACTACACGCCCGAGCTCAAGGCCGGCAACAGCAGCGCCAAGCTGCAGGTCGCGGAGGTCTTCGGCAGTCAGGGCGCCTATGCCCAGGCCATGATCAATGATTACAAGGCCGCTGGCATCTCCTCGCGCAAGGTCTGGGCTCAGTCCTTCAACAAGGAAGACATTCTCTACTGGGTCAAGAACGAGCCCGCGTTCGGCAAGCAGGCGGTCTATCTCGATGACGCCAACGTACCAGGTGAGGTGCCGAGCGCCGATGAGCTGAAGAGCTACGCGCGGGACGGAATTCGAGTCGTGGCGCCGCCGATGTGGGTCCTCCTGGCCGTCAAGGATGGCAGGATTGTCCCCTCGCAGTACGCGCGGGACGCCAAGGCAGCCAAGCTCGACATCATCACCTGGACGATCGAGCGGTCAGGCCGCATCGGCGAGGAGGTGCTTCCCACCAGGGGCACGGACTCTCCTTCGTTCTATTACCAGACGACGCTGGACGCGTTGACGAACGACGGCGATATCATGACGACGCTCGACGTGCTCGCCCGCCAAGTCGGCATCCTCGGCATCTTCTCGGATTGGTCCGGGACGGTGAGCTACTACGCCAGCTGCATGCGTCTGCGCTGATCAAGGCGACCCCCGCGTGTAGCCCGGCCGACACACGCGGGGGCCAGAATTGTAAAGTTGGACCTTCACCGCCCCTGCAGCTCAACTAGCGCGCTTTTCATCACCGACCGCACCGCTCTGTCGCTTTCCGCCGCCGTGGCGCTGGCCAGCGAAGCGACTTGATCTTCGGCGCCGAGCTCTGCCAGCGCCTCCGCGGCGGCGCGCCGCACCTCGCGATCGCTGTCCCGGAGCAGCGAGGAGATCACGCTGGCCGAATCCCGGGCGTGTCGAGCCGCGAGCTCATCAACCGCGTCCGCCTTGACCCAACGATCGCGAGTCAACCCGATCAGCTCCACCAGCTCCGCCTGAGAG
>JBDSME010000464.1:0-6064 GCA_039916065.1 Polyangia bacterium | reverse complement strand
GCGATGGGCCGCTGGGTCTCCGAGCCCATGGCCCGGCTGGTGGCCGCCGGTACCAGCCCCAGCGCCGCCAGCGCCCCCGTCATCAAGACCGCGCGCAAACGTTCCACGCAGCCACGCATGATGGCCTGCTCGCGCGGCAAGCCGCCCCGGCGGGCGTCGTCGATCGCCGAGAGCACCAGCACGCCGTTCAATGACGCCTGTCCGATGAGGGCGATGAAGCCGACCACCGCGGCCACCGACAGCGGCATGTCGGCCAGCGCCAGCCCGGCCACCCCGCCCACCAGCGCGAACGGGACGTTGGCCAGGGTCAGCAGGGCCAGCCCCAGCCCCCGGAACGCGTTGAACAGCAGCCCCAGGGTCAGCAGCAGCGCCACCGGCACCACCAGCGCCAGTCGCGCCATCGCCCGCTGCTTGTTCTCGAACTCGCCTCCCCACTCGATGGTGGTGCCGCTGGCCGGCTGGGCCCCCTTTGCCACGGCCGCCTGCGCGTCGGTGACGAAGGAACCCAGATCTCGTCCGCGCACGTTCATGCGAATGCCGATGTAGCGGCGGCCGTTCTCCCGGTTGATGGAGGCGCGTCCCACCCCCAGCTCCACCGTGGACACTGTCTCCAGCGGCACCGTCACCCCGCCGCCCACAGCGATGGGCAGCTTGCGAATCTTTTCGATGTCATCGCGTGCCACCTCGGGGAAGCGCAGCACCAGATCGCGCCGGATCTCCCCCTCCCAGAAGGTCCCCACCACCACGCCCCCCACCGCCGCCTGGAAGATGCGCTGGAAGTCGCCCACGTCCAGACCGTGCCGCGCCAGGGACTCGCGGTCCGGCCGTACTTGGATCTGCGGCACCTCGCCGCTTTTCACGATTCCCAGGTCCGCCACGCCGCGGACGTCGGCGATCACGGCCTTGACCTTTTCGGCATAGGCCTGCAGGGCGGTCAGGTCATCGCCATACACCTTCACCGCCACCTGACCGAACTGACCGGAGATGTTCTCGTTGACGTTGTCGCGGATGGGCTGGCTGAAGTTCACCTCGATGCCGGGAACCGTCCCCATGGCCGGCTCCATGCGCCGGATGACATCGCCGATGGAACGCACCCCCGCCGGCCACCGCTCCGGCGCCTTCAACTTGACGAAGAACTCCAGGTTGTTGGTCAGGGTGGCGTCGGTGCCGTCCTCGGGGCGGCCCAGCTGCGACACCACCTCGTCCACCTCCGCGAAACGCTTGAACAGCTCCGTGATCCGCGGAACCAGCCGCCGCCCCTCGGTGAGGCTGATGTTGGAGGGGAGGGTGCACGTCACATACAACGATCCTTCGTTCAACTCGGGCAAGAACTCCGACCCCAGGTGGGGCAGCACCAGGCCCGCCCCCAGCAGCGACGCGCCCGCCACCACCAGCACCACCACCGGCTGGCGCAAGGCCCGCCGCAACAGCGGCACGTAGAGCGCACGCGCTGCCCGCAGCACCGGCGATTCCACATGTTTCCGCGTGCGGCGGTAGGCGAAGGTGGCCAGCACCGGCACCAGGCTGACCGAAAACACCAGCGCGCCCACCAGCGCCGCCACCACGGTGTTGGCCATGGGCGCGAAGATCCGTCCCTCCACCCGCTCCAGCAAGAAGATGGGGAGGTAGGCGGCGATGATGATCATCAACGCGAACACGGTGGGCCGCAGCACAGCCCGCGTGGCGGATGCCACCCGGTCTTCCAGATCCTCGAAGCTGTCTCGTCCCGCCGCCGGGCCGGCCGCCACGCGGTGCACGATGCTCTCCACGATCACCACCGCGCCGTCGACGATGATGCCGAAGTCGACCGCGCCCATGCTGAGCAGGTTGGCGCTCATCCCGCGGACGCGCAGGTAGATGAAGGCCGACAGGAGCGACAGCGGGATCACCACCCCCACGATCAGCGCCGCCCGAAAATCCAGCAAAAAAACAAAAAGCACCAGCAAAACCAGCATCGCGCCGTCCAGCAGGTTGTGCGCCACTGTGCGCAGCGTGGTGCCCACCAGCTCGGTGCGGTCATAGAACGGGTGAACGGTGGTCCCGGCCGGCAACACGCCGTTCAGTCCAGACAGCGCATCGCGCAGAGCGTGCAGCACCACCGACGGGTTTTCCCCACGCCGCATCAGCACGATGCCCTCGACGGCGTCGTAGTTGTTGCCCCGGCTCACCACCCCCTGCCGCGGCGCCCACCCCTGGCGAATCGTCGCCAGATCGCGCACGAACACCGGCGTGCCGTCGTGGGTGGTCACCCGGGTGCCCCCCACGTCGCCCAGCGACGAGAACAAAGCGGTGCTGCGGATCACGAACTGTTCGGCCCCGTGCTCCAGGGTACCGCCGCTGGCGTTCGCGGAGGCCTCGCGCAGCGCCCGCTCCAGATCTTCCAGCTGCAAGTCGAACGCCGCCAACCGTGCCGGCGAAGGCTGGATCTGGATCTCCTTCACCAGCCCGCCGTAGCTGACCACCTCCGCCACCCCCGGTACCCGCAACAGCCGGGGCCGCACCGTCCACTCCTGCAGCGAGCGCAAGACCATCGGATCGCCGCTGGAGCCTTCCAGGGTGTAGCGGTAGACCTCGCCGATGGGGGTGGCGAGCGGACCGAGCTCGGCCACGACACCCTCGGGCAGCTCGGCGCTGCGCAGTCGTTCGATGGTCTGCTGCCGCGCGAAGTACGCATCGACACCGTCGGCGAAGGTCATTGTTACGAACGACAGGCCGAACAGCGACAGGTTGCGCAGGCGCGACAGCCCCGCCATGCCGTTCAGCGCGCGTTCCAGGGGAATGCCCACCTGCCGCTCGATCTCCTCGGCCGGCTGCCCAGGGACCAGCGTGATCACGTTCACCTGGGTGTCGGTGGGGTCGGGAAACGCCTCGACCGTCAGACCGCGAAAGGCAAACACCCCCGCCACGATGGTCAGGGCGGCGAACAGCAACACCGCGGCGCGGTTGCGCAGCGAAAAGGCGAGAATGCCGTCAAGCATGGGCTAGTGCACCCTTCTCGAAATAGAATCATGTTCGGCCGACGATCCGCGCCGCCCGCTGCGTTGCTCCTCCTCGCAATACCTACGGGTATTCCTCGTCGTCGCGCCTTGCGGCTGGCGCGGCTTGTCGCCCTCGGCATTGACCCTATTTCGAGAACGGTGCACTAGCGCGCCAGCTCGATGGCGTTCAGCAACAGCAACGCGCCCTTCGCGGCGTAGCGTTCGCCGACAGCCAAACCTTCCAGCACCTCGGTCTGTCCGTCGCGCGTCCGGCCGGCCCGCACCTGGCGCCGCAACAGCCGGTCCTTGGCATCGGCGACGAACACCACGGTGCGCTGATCGTCGGTGACCACCGCCTCGGCGGGAACAATCACCCGGGGGGCGCCGGGCGCCCGGAAGGTGACGCGCACGAATCCATTGGGACGCAGGACGTGGCTGCTGTTCGAGATCAAGATGCGTACCGCCACTGTTCTCCTGACGGGGTCGACGATGTCGCCCACGTGAACCAGCTTGCCCTCCAGACCTTCCGGCGGCAGCGACAGCGACGTCACGCGCGCCGTCTGGGCGGGCGCCAGGCCACCGGCGTCGGTCTCCAGCACATCGGCGATCACCACCACCTCGCTGAGATCGGCCACCACCAACAGCGGGTCGGTGCGGTCCGGCCCCGCCTCCTGTCCCACCAGCGCCCGCCGCTCCACCACCAGGCCGGCGCGGGGCGCCTTCACCCAGAACAGCCCTCCGCCGTCCGCCTCGGTGACACGCAGGCTGCTCAGCTTTCCCTGCGCGGCCTTCATGGCCAGCACGGCCTCGCTCTGCTCGGTCTGGGCCAGCTCCAGCTCTTTCTCCGGTACTGCGTGCAGGGCCACCAGATCCTTCACGCGCTGGGCCGCCACGGTCTTCAAGGTGAGGATCTCGCGCGTGCTGGCCACGTCGCGCAACAGCTCTGGCACCACGGACGAACGGACCGCCACCACACGTTCGCCTGCCCGGACCTTCTGGCCCAGGGTCACGGAGATCGTCTCCACGCGACCGGGCACCGGGGAGAACACCGGCGCCGCGCGCGACTCGTCGACGGTCACGCGACCGGGGGCCGGGACTGGCGGCAAGGGCGGGCCGGCTACCGCCTGACGCAGCTCCACGAATTTCCACTGCGGCGCCGACGGCGCCATCTGGATGGCGCCGCCATCGACCGACAAAGCGTTCTTCTCCGCCTCGGGCGCCACGGTGTGAGACCAGGGGGCGATGAACAGCACCGCTCCCACGGCCACGGCGATCCCGATGGCGACCAGCGGGCCCCATCCATGCGCGGGGGCGCTGTGGTGGTGATCTCCACCGCCGTCGGCGCCAGGGGGATGCGGGTGGTTTTTCACGGGAGCGCTGGCCATATCAGAATCCTCCGGGGGGCTCGGGCACCGATCCGGCGGCACGCCTGATTTCCAGGCGAGCCGAGAAGGACTGCGCGGCGACATCGACTCGATCCAGTTGCAACTCTTCCATCGCGCGACGCGCCAGCAGCACGTCCTGCAGCGCCGCCCCGCCCCGGCGGGCGGCGGCCTCCACCCGTTCCGCGGTGGCCCGTGCCATCGGTATCGCTTGCTCGTCCAGGCGCTTGGCCCGTTCGGAAAGCAGGTCCAGGCGCCGTCGGTCCGCGACCAGGGCGCGCCGCGCTGCCTCGGTCAGCGTCTCACGCTGGCGCGTCGCCAGTTGGGCCCGCGCCGCAGCGCGCGCCACCTCCGGTTGTCCGCGATCGAAGATGGGGAGAGGCAGCGCCAGCGACAGCGTCAGGCTGTTGGACTGATTGCCGGCAGAGGTGAAGGTGTCGTGTGTGGCGGCCAGCGACAACGTGGGGTCCGGAATCTTCTGGCGGCGCGCCAGCAACCCTTCATAGCGCAGCCGCCGCTCGGCAGCCTGCAGGGCCTGCAGATCCGGCCGTCGGGCGATGGCTTCATCGTCGCGACCGCCCTTCAGCTGGTCCAGCGTCTGATCGCTGGCCAGGTATTTCAAAGCATCATCCAGCGCCCTCACCGGGGGGCAGCTTTGCCCCAGCAACAGCGCGCAAGCGGCCGCCGCCTCCTCCATCGCCGCCCGGGCCTCCCCCAGCGCCGACAGCAGGCGCAGGTGCTCGACCTCCAGCCGGTCGACCTCCAGTCCCGCCACGTCTCCCTTGGCCTCCCGCAATTTTTGTAGCGTCAGCGTCCCCTGGCTTGCCTCCACCAGACGTTCGAGGATGGCGGTGTGGCCCGCCGCCACGGACTCGTCGCCAATCGCCTTCAGGACATCCAGAAAACGGCCCCGGTAGAGATCGCCGAGGAACAGGCGCGCCTCGTCCGCCCCGGCTCGCGCGGCCGCCTGCCGCGGTCCGCGCTTCCCCAGCTCGAACAACTGCGAGGCCCCCAGGCTGTAGTTGGGGACGTCGCCGAACGCCACACCTGGCGGTCGACGGCCCACCGGGATGGTCCCCCAGGTGGCAGTCAAGGTCGGGTTGGGAAGCAGCTCGGAGCGCTCCGCCACCGCGCGCGCATCGGCCACGGCGCCACGCGCCGACACCACCTCGGGGCTGCTGGTCCACAGCGCGGCGGCCAGCCCCGGTTCATTGAACGGATCGGTGGGCGCCGACGACGGGAGCGGTCCCGGCGCGACCACGGCCACGGTCGCGATGAGGGCAAGAGGCAACGGGAACATAATTAGGCGGGAAGATAGCAAACACGGCGGCAAACACGGCACCGTAGGTGCCCGCGCCCAAGCACGATGGCCAGCGTCAAGATAAGAAAGACCCGCGTGCGCGCCAGTCAGCAGTCAGCAGGCAGCATCATCAGTAGACCTTGCGCATCAGCCAGCGCAGCAGGCGCAAGTTGCGTTTGCGATAGGGAAACATGAGCTGGCGCGCCACGGGCTGCGATATCCAGCGCAGCAGGGGGTGGTCCTCCACGATGGTCTCCAGGCGACAAAACTGGCGCAGCCCCTCCTGCCCATGGCGCACGCCCAGGCCGCTCCCCTTCACGCCGCCAAGCGGCGCCTCCACCACGAAGTAATTCATCAGGACGTCGTTGATACACACGCTGCCCGCTTCCAGGCGGCGGGCCAGG
>JBDSME010000463.1:0-3384 GCA_039916065.1 Polyangia bacterium | reverse complement strand
TCGTTGCCTGCATGCGCAAGCTCCTGACCATCCTGAACGCAATGGTCGCCTCAAAAAAATCCTGGAAACCGGAGATCGCAACTTGACACGCAAGACAGATGCTCTCCCCACTTTCGTGGGGCGAGGTGAAGGGTCTCCGCAAAAACTACGACGCGGCGGGTGCGGCAGGTGTCGCGGAGTTCTTCTTGGGAGCTTCCAGGGGCTTGCCCAGCGGCGAGGTGAAGGGTCTCCGCAAAAACTACGACGCGGCCGGTGCGCCAGGTGTCACCGAGTTCTGCTTGGAAGCTTCCAGGGGCTTGCCCAGCGGCGAGGTGAAGGCTCTCCGCAAAAACTACGGCGCGGCCGGTGCGCCAGGTGTCGCCGAGTTCTGCTTGGAAGCTTCCAGTGGCTTGCCCAGCGGCGAGGTGAAGTGTCTCCGCAAAAACTACGGCGCCGCGGGTGCGCCAGGTGTCGCGGAGTTCTGCTTGGAAGCTTCCAGCGGCTTGCCCAGCGTCGAGGTGAAGTGTCTCCGCAAAAACTACGGGGCGGCCGGTGCGCCAGGTGTCGCGGAGTTCTGCTTGGAAGCTTCCAGGGGCTTGCCCAGCGCATTCGCCGCCGTCTCGCGCGTGGCCTGAGCCACCTCGGCGCGGGCCTCGATGTGATCGCCGGCGGCGTTCAGGAACTCCTCGAGATCCAGCACCTTCTTGCCCTTGCGCGAACGCTTGCCACAGTACTCCCAGGCCTGTAATTGCCGCTGATCTTCTTCGTAGAACTTCTTGGCATTCGCCTTGAAGGTCTTTGAAGGGGTGGCCTTCCCGGTCTTGTCGACATTCTGGACCAGCGGTCCACACTGCTCACGCACGCGGGTCATGAACTTCACCGCGTCCGTCTTGCAGGTGGTGGCCAGGTACTCCAGCACCCCTTGGATGTCCTTCTTCTGGTCCAGGTCGGGGATGGCGCAGACCAGGAACTTCTCGAAGGCCACCGATTCGGCGGAAGGCTCAGGCGAAAACGCGGTCCCCACCTCCTGGATCGAACCATCCACGTCCTTGAGCACGCTGCGCCCCTTGACCTTCTCGGCGTAGCTTTCGATCCCGGCCTGCAGCCGCGGCAAGGTAGCCAGGTACTTGTCCAGGGCGGCCTTCATCGCCGGAGGAAACTCCGCGGCCAGCCCGCCCATGGCGGTGCGCGCCCGCTCTATCTTGGGCACGCACTCTGTCGTCAGGTGATCGGAGAAGGTCTTCTGTTGCGTGAAATAGGCGCTCTCGATGCGCATCTGGATCTCATCGACGCCCTTGAAGTTGCCCACGTCCACCTCGCCGGAGGTGACGCAGTTCCAGAACGCGCCGGCCTCCACCTTGTCGCGCTCGGCGAACCGCCCCCCTTGCTCGAGGATCTCCTGCGCCGCTTTGGCCTTCTTGTTGTTGGACCACATCACCGAGCCGACGCCGCCCACGGCGACCAGGACCACCACCATGAAGATGCCGCGGTTGCGTTTTTGCTTGGTCGCGCGCTCCGCCATCAACCGCTGGTACTCGTCGACGCCGCCGCCGAACGACCCGGCCTGCGGCCCCGACCCGAGCGTCGGACCAGGCGGCTGAGCCGGGCGCGGCTGTGCCGCCACCGGCGGGGACAGGGACGAACCACAACGAGCACAGGCGGGTGAACCATCAACATTGCCGTGCCGGCACCTCTGGCAGATGAGCATGGGGGACCTCCGTGGGGGGGCGCCCTTTTACCACGGTCGCCGCCGCAAGGGGCCTAAGAAGGCCCCCTGCGAGACCCCCTCGGAGTTGCTTAACGACGTGGCCGGTCCAGCAAAGCTGGACCTCCCTGTGCTCAATCGGCATCACGATCGCCGGAAACTGAAACTTGCTTCAATCGTCTACATTTCGATCGAAAGCATCTGGATCAGTTCTTCCCGGTCTGCTTCGCGAACACTGCCCAGGAGCGGAGGTAGTCGAGCGCCATCTGGAGCTGATAGTCGTCCAGGCGTTTACTTTCCACGGCACCGTCACCCTGCTCGTTGCGCAGCCGTTTGTGTAGGTCGCGCTCGCGGGGAAGGTCCGCCTCCCCGGGATCCGTGAGCGGCGCGGTCGCGTCCACCACCACATTCGGGGTGATCCCCATCCCCTGGATGGAGCGTCCGCTGGGGGTGTAGTACCGCGCCACGGTGATCTTCAGCCCGCAAGGCTTCGGCCCGCAGCCGTCGACGTCGATCACGGTCTGCACCGATCCCTTTCCAAAGGTTTGGGTGCCGAGCACTATGGCCCGCGCGTGATCCTGCAGCGCCCCCGCCACGATCTCGGCAGCCGACGCTGTCGCTCCGTCCACCAGGGCGATCATGGGAAAACCCAGCCAGGTGCCGCGGCTGTGGGCACGGGACTCGTCCATCACCCGCCCCCCCTTACCCACGGTCTTGACGATCAATCCGTCGGCGATGAAACGATCAGCCACCTTCACCCCCTGATCCAGCAGCCCGCCGGGGTTTCGCCGCAGATCCAGGACCAGGCCGCGCAGTCCCCCCCCCGCTTTCGTCTTCAATTGTTCCAGCTGTTCCTGCAACAGGCTGTCGGTGGTGGCGGCGAATAGACGGATTTTTATGTAGCCGACGCTGTCGGCCAGCATCTTTCCCTCCACCGGTTTCAGCTCGTAGCGGGCGCGGCGCACCCGGAAGGTCATCTCCCGTCCCCGCCGGTCCAGCACCAACACCACCTCGCTGCCCGCCGGTCCCTGCATCCGCGACACCACGTCGTCGAACTCCAGGTTCGCGATCTCCGCGCCGTCTATCCGCTTGATGACGTCCCCCGGCTGGATCCCCGCCTTGGCCGCCGGAGAGCCGTCTATGGGCGATACGATCACCAGCCGTGTTTTCCGCTTCTCCACGTCGATGCCGATGCCGTCAATCTCCTCGCTGCCTTCCGTCTCCACCTTCAGCTTGGCGTACTCGGCGGGATCCATGAAGCGGGAATGCGGATCCAGCACATCGGTCAAGCCGCGTGCGGCGCCGTACATCAAGTCAGTCTCCGCAATGTCTTCCACGTAGTGGGTTTCGATGTACGACAGCACCCGCGTGAACACCCCCAACTTTTGATAGGGATTGAACCGCCCCGCCTGGGACGGACGCGAGAAGATGGCGCCGGCCACGAAGGTGGCCACGAAGGCAACCACGAAGGCAACCAGCACCGACACAGCCGCCCCCCCCCACCGTCGATAGCGTTTCAGGGAAACAGGGGAACGAACCACAACCTCACCGGGCCAGCGGGATTTCTGCATGCGCGCAATTACCTTCCCGACGGATGCGGGATCGAAGGGGGCCGATTCTACCTCATCGCTTGTCGCGAACGCGCAGAACGGCGGCGGGGTCGACGGGGCTGCGCCCGCGCCAGGTCTCGACCCGCACCG
>JBDSME010000462.1:0-3640 GCA_039916065.1 Polyangia bacterium | reverse complement strand
TGGGTGATCCCCTCGACGATCACCCGGCCGAGGCGCGCCATCCGCGACGCCAGCCAAACGGGAACGCGCCCGCCGTGAAGCGGCAGATCGGCGGTTCCACTGCGGCCGGCACCCATGGCGCCAGTTTGCCACGTCGCCTGACCGGCGCGGCGGTGCTACCGTCCGGCGAGGTAGCTCCTGGAGAATCCCTACCTCCGCCGCGCAACCTTCGAGGAGTTCCGGGCGTTGCGGGAGCGTAAGGCGCGGAGATGACGGCGCGGGCGGCCCTCTCCTGGCATTGTAGCCACATGAGGCTACAATTAGGGCGTGGCGTTGAAGACCGTCAACATTCGCGCCCTGAAAGATCGCCTGTCGGCCTATCTGCGGGACGTCGGCCACGGTGACGTCTTCCTGGTGACCGACAGAGGAAGGGTCGTGGCCGAGTTGCGCCAGCCGACCATGGGGCAGCACGCGATCGACGCGGTCCAGGATCGCGAGCAGAGGATGGTCGACCGGGGTGAATTGCGTCGCGGCTTGCCGAATGCGTCCGACGTCTACCGGGACACCGGCGTTCGGCTGGCCGAGGCCGACATCGACGCAGCGCTGGCCTGGAGCCGTGGGGACCGATGAGTGCCCTCTATGCGGAGTCGAGCGCTGTCCTCCGCTGGCTGCTCGGTCACTCCGACGGTCCGGCTATCCAGCGCGACCTGGCTTCAGCCGACAGCGTCGTCACGTCCGCATTGACGGGGGTCGAGGTCGCGCGAACGGCCAGACGCCTGTCCGCCCTCCGACAGATTTCAGCGCGCGATCGCGACCGGATCTTGGCGGCCTACGCCGCCGCGGCGGGGCACTGGAAGATCCATTCGATCACCGATGCAGTCCTCGCGCGCGCCAGCGAACCATTTCCCGTCGAACCAGTCCGCAGCCTGGACGCGATTCATCTGGCAACCGCGGTCCTCTACCACCGAGAGGCACCGCTTGCGGGGGTCCTGACGACCGACGAGCGTGTGCGAGACAACGCCGAAGCGTTGGGACTGGGAACGCGCGGGACTTAGCCCGCCGTCGGTCGCGCGTGACGTTTCCGGGTTGTCTACGGTAGGTGATATGAACGGCGCATGTTCGTCGGTCATTTCGCGGTTGCCCTGGCCGCCAAGAAGGCGAAGCCGCGGTTGTCGTTGCCGCTGCTGTTCGCAGCGGTGCAGTTCCTCGACATCTTGTGGCCGGTGTTCATCCTGCTGGGGGTCGAACACGCGCGGGTCACGCCGGGGTTTGCGGCGGCGTCGCCGCTGGACCTCTACGACTTTCCCATCTCGCATAGCCTGGTGACGTCGCTGGGATGGTCGCTGCTGTTCGCGGCGCCGTTCCTGATCAAGAGGCGCCTGCGGGAAGGGGTGGTGCTGGCGGCGTGCGTGTTCAGCCATTTCATCCTCGACTTCGCCAGCCACACGGCCGACATGCCGTTGTTCCCCGGTGGCCACGCCAAGTTCGGCCTGGGCCTGTGGAACAACCTGATCGCCACGATCGTCGTCGAGGGCGCTCTGTTCGTGGCCGGGATTGTCATCTACCTGCGCGCCACCCGCGCGACCGGTCGGGCCGGAACCATCGGGTTCGCGGTCCTGATGATCGTGCTCGCCGCGGGGTGGCTGGGCGGCGCCATCGCCCCGCCGCCGCCCGACATCAAGGCGGTGGCGGCCACCATCCTCGCAACCATCCCGGTGGTTCTCGGGGCCGCCTGGCTGATCGATCGCCGGCGCCCGCCCCGGACAGGCCCGAAAGACCCGGTCGCCGCCTAGGGGGCGCGACCAAAGGTCGCGAGGTGGGGAAGGCAGGGCGTGCAGGTCCCCGTATGCAGCCTGCCCGTTTACGGGGACAGGCTGCCAGGGACAGCGACCGGACATGTAGCCGACCGTCTCGGCCTGGGCGCACGCGGCGCAGGCGTTGGCGTACTCCCGCCAGCCAGGCGCGGGCACGTTCCGTTCCGGCGGGCAGGTCACCCCATCGCCGACGCAAGCGCACACGGGCCGGTATTCGTGCGTGCACACGGATGGCCGGGGACCGTCACCAGGGGGCCATCGGAGAAAGCGTGCCCTTCTCCGTCGGGACGCTGATGGCCGCACGGCGGATGGAGGCGCCCGCGACGACGGTGAGGCGAATGGGCGGGCGCTTGTGCGCACGACCCGCCGGTGGCGCCCCCGTGACCGCGGCACCCGGCAGGCACGCCAGCGGCGGGTCCGACTCGCCTATCGCTTCGTCCCGGGCACACGGACAACTCGCCGTCACCGGGGGTGGCAGGCTTCGCGGGGAAAAAGTTCTTCTGCCGCTCGGTGAACGTCGCTTGCCCGACAGTCGTCGCTTGCCCGACTTGCGAAGCGCACCGAGCGAAGGCTATTTCTCCTTCTTGGGCATCAGCTTGGCATGACCGGCCCTGAGCTCGGACTTGGTCAGCGACCCATCGTGGTCGGTGTCCATCATCGCGAACATCTTCTTGGCGCCCGCCGCGTGCTCCTCCGCGGTGAGGACGCCGTCGCCGTTCGTGTCAACCACCTTGATCTTCTCCGCTGCGGCCATTTCGTGCTTGTCGGCCACGCCCTTCGCCGCGTCCTTGCCCATCATCCGCTGGTGGGCGGCGGTCATCTCCGCGGCCGTAACCTTGGCGTTCCGATCAGCGTCCATCATCTCGAACATCTTCTTGGCACCGGCGGCGTGCTCGTCGGCCGTTACCTTTCCGTCACCATTGGCGTCCATCATCTGAAACTGGTGGTCCTCCATACCTTCATGCATGCCTTCGTGCGCAACCACTTGCCGCGCCACGATCGTTGCGAACAGGGCCGCCAAGCCGGCGGCCAACTCTCTGAATCTCGGCTGTCTCATGATTCCCTCCAGTTGACACATGAGTCCGTTTTGACCGAGTGCCAGGGCTGAACCGCCACCCGGTCGGTGTTCGCGCCGTTCGGCTGACGCTTTCTCACCCCGATTCGCATCGACTACCGACGGCATTCTTCCGTGGCCACGACCTGCCCGGATGCCAGCGGGTTCGAGGCGACCGAGGCACGCGGGCCGGGCCGCGCCCCGTTCGAGTCGGACGCCACGACCACGATCATGGTGCGAACCGAGTTGAAATCTGACGGTGTGTTCCACGGGTGGTTCGCATTGTGGACGGAGGCATCGACCGATACTGCTGCGAAGGAACGGCATCTACGCTTGGCGGATTGCAAAGAGCTGGTGGAGAGCCTGGCCCTGGGAGTTGCCGTTCTTCGATCGGTTGCGCGGGAACCGTTGAGGAACCGACGTGCGCCATATTGAAGCTGCTTGTCCTCGCCCCGCGCAGCGGGGAGGATAAAGGAGGATAAAGGTGAGGGGTACACGCCCAATCGCAGCGCCGTCCCCTCACCCGCCGTCCTGCGGCCGGCGGCCTTTCCCCACTTCGTGGCTCATGATTGATCACATTTTTCGAGAGAGTGCCACCGCGTAGACGGACACGGTGGTCGTCAACGAAGAGACCGCGGCGCCCGGCGAGACCCACGGGCCTTTTTGCACAGCCGAGCGTTTGCCCTCTCCCGCATGCGGGAGAGGGTTCATCGGAGGCAAGTGATCGCAACGATTTGCAAAAGCCGTGCTCGGAGATGTGTAGGATCTTGAGCCACTTCGTGGGGCGAGGTGA
>JBDSME010000461.1:0-7123 GCA_039916065.1 Polyangia bacterium | reverse complement strand
CGGCACGAGCGCGCTATAGTCCGATTCCTTCGATGTTACAGGCGTTGCTGGTCACCTTTCGAGAAGGGCTGGAGTCCTTCCTTATCGTCGGAGTCATCGCGGCCTATCTGCGAAAGACCGGCCGCAGGGGCTTGATGCCCGGCGTGCGCGCCGGGCTGGGGCTGTCGGTGATCACCTGCCTGGCTGGCGCCTACCTGTGGCAGATGGTGCCCAACCAGCCGCTGTACGAGGGAATCGCGGCCCTGTCCGCGGCCGCGCTGGTGGGGGCGTTCCTGATCCAGATGCTGCGCATGGGCCGTCACATGAAGGGGCAGATCGAAGCGCGGGTGGCGCGGGTGGCGGGACCCGCCGCCGCGCGCGAAGCCCGTCTTTCTGATCTGGCCGGGCCGACCGCTGATCTGGCCGGGCCGGCCGCCGATTCGGCCGCGCCGGCCGCTGGAGCAGCGGCGACGGCTTCGTGGGCAGCCCTGGCCGGCATTGCCGGGGTGACGGCCCTGCTGGTGACCCGGGAAGGGCTGGAAGCCGTGCTGTACCTGGGCATCCAGGTGCGGATGTCGGGCAGCGGCTGGACCAGCTTGATCGGCGGAGGGGTCGGTCTGGTGCTGGCGGTGGCGGTGGCCTGGATCTGGAGCCACTACGCCCACCGGCTGAACCTGGGCGTGGTGCTCAAGGTGACGGCGGTGTTCCTCGCGCTGTTCCTGTTGCAGTTGCTGGTGTACGGCGTCCACGAACTGGCCGAGAGCGGCGTCATCGAGGGCACGCAGCACCTGCACGACCTCACCGAACTTTTTGGTCCCCAGGGGGCCATCGGACACGTGATGTCGTATGCACTGCTGGCCGCTCCGCTACTCTACCTGTTGTGGAGCCGTCGCGCGCCGTCGCCCGCACGGACGTCCCCGCCGCCGCGCCCCGCCGGGGTTTAGTTTTCAGGCGACCGCAGCGCGGATCCAAGCACCGGGAGGCGCGGCTTTGCCGCGCCGGCGTCGCCGTCAACGGGGTGGGCCCGCGGGAGGGCGAGCCCTCCCGCGTTAGTCCAGGCGCTGGCGCAGCACCCGCGCGATGGGTTGATAGCCCAAACGCCGGTACAACGCCTCGGCGGCGGCGTTGTCGCTCCAGACTGTCAGCACCAGCTCGGTGGCCTGCCGGCGGCGTGCCCAGTCCGCGGCCGCGCGCATCAGCGCGGTGCCGATGCCGCCGCCGCGGTGGCGCTCGTCCACCACCACCGTCTCCACATGCGCACGCCGGCGCGGCGTCATGGCGGGATCGCGCGGCGTATCGACAATCTTCACCGTGACGTAACCAAGCACCGTCTCGTCCGCCCGCGCCCGCGCCACCAGCGTCACCGTGGCGGCGTCTCCGATGTTGGCCACGCGCGACCCAAGCTCGCGCTCGCGCGACAGGCGAAAGTAGTCGGGCATGAGGCGCGCATGGATCTGCTCCGCCTGACGGCGTAGCGCGATCAGAACGTCGCGATCGTCCGGGTCAGCGGTGCGGATGCGCACCCTCGGTCGCAGGGCGGCCCGCACCGCGGAGTCCACGGTGGCCGCGGGGCGCACCGTGGCCGCGCGAACCTTCTTGCGGTGAAGCCTGCCGACCGGCTTCGCTGCCGGGTGGGTCTTACCGGGCACGCGGGATCTCAGTCCTTGCGATCACCCTGGCCGTCGTCCAGCTCAACCGGGAAGCGATCGTACATGGCGTTGTACACCAGGTCCTCGACCTCGCTCTCGGTGCGCAGCTTCAGGGCGGCGTTGGCCAGTCGCTCCGCTTCCACGATGGTGCTGGCGCGGATGATGGACTTGACCAGGGGAATCTGCCGCGGCGCCATGGAAAGATTGCGCAGCCCCAATCCCATCAGGACCAGCACCAGCAGCGGATCGCCCGCCATATCTCCACACATCGCCACCTCGCGGCCCTGTTTCGCGGCGCCGGTGACGATGGCCTTCAAGGCGCGGATGATCGCGGGATGCAGCGGGTGGTACAGGTAGCCGACGTGTTCGTTTTCACGATCGGCCGCCAACGCATACTGGATCAGATCGTTGGTGCCGATGCTGAGAAATTCAGTCTCCTCCGCCAGGAGGTCGGCGATGAGGGCGGCGCTGGGTGTCTCCACCATGGCCCCGAGCGGCGTGTTGGGGTCGTGGGGGATCGCCTCGCGCGTCAGCTCGGCGCACACCTCCTCGCAGATGGCACGGGCCATGCGCAGCTCGGCCACCCCCGAGATCAGCGGAAACAGGATGCGCGAGGGGCCCACCGCGGCGGCGCGGAACAGCGCCCGAAGCTGGGTACGAAAGATGTCCGTGCGGTGAAACGAATAGCGGATGGACCGCAACCCGAGCGCAGGGTTCTGGCCGCTGGGCATCCTGACGGCCGCCGGCATCTTGTCGCCGCCCAGATCCAGGGTGCGAAAGGTGATGGTGCGTCCTCCCGCGCTCTTCAGCGCCGCCACCGCATGCGCATATTGTTCCTCCTCCGTGGGGAGGTCCGATCGCTCCAGGTAAAGGAACTCCGTACGAAACAGGCCCACCGACTCGGTCCCCAGTTCCACCGCCGCGGCGATCTCCTCCATCAGCTCGATGTTGGCCGCCAGGTGCACCCGGATGCCGTCCTGGGTCTCCGCGGGCGCGTCCCGCATCGACATCAGCAGGCGGGCGCGGGCCCGCTGGTGGTCGGCGCGCTCCTGATAGTGGCGCAGCGCCGAGGCGTCCGGATCCAGAATCACCTCGCCCCGGGTCCCATCCACCACCAGCCTCATGCCCGACCAAACCTTGTGTCCCAGCCCCTCCACCCCTGGGACATACGGAATTCCCAGGGCGCGGGCCACGATGGCGGTGTGCGAGGTGCGGCCACCCGCCTCCGAGCAAACGCCCGCGGCTCCCGCCCGCCCGAGCTGCGCGGTGTCGGCGGGTGACAGGTCGTGCGCGATCACGATGCTCCCCTGGGGAGCCTCCTCCGCGTTGGTCTCCACCATCCCCATGAGGTTGCGGAGCAGGCGCTCGCCCACCACGGCGATGTCGCTGCTGCGGTCGCGAAAATAGGGATCCTCGATGCGATCGAACACCGCCTGGATCTGGTCCAGGGCCTTGCGCACCCCCCACTCCGCGCCGGTCTGCTGGTCGGCGATGATCTTGCGGGCCACATCCACCAGGTGGACGTCCTGCAACATCAGGCGGTGCGCCTCCAGGATTCGATACTGATGGTCGTCGTGCTCGCGCTCGGCGATCTGTTGCTGGATGCGGGCGAGCTGGGCGTCGGTGAGGGCCAGCGCCACGTCAAACCGCCGCAACTCTGCCTCGACGGCTTCAAGGGCGATGCGCCGTTCGTGGACCTCCACCCGGCTGCCCAGGACGTGGGCCATCCCCATCGCGATGCCGGGCGACGCGGAGACCCCGATCAGTCGCTCCATCAGGGGTCGATCCCCTCGCCAAATCCGCTGTCCACCAGGTCGGCAAGGGCGGCCACCGCCGCCTCGGCGTCGTCACCCTCGCACTCCAGCATCATCGAGGTGCCGTGGGCCGCCACCAGGGTCAGCAGCCCCATGATGCTCTTGCCGTTCGCCTCGTTGTTGTCCTTGAGCACCTTCACTTCGGACCGATACTTGTTCGCCAGCTGCACGAACTTCACGGCGGCGCGCGCATGCATCCCCAGCCGGTTACGGATTCTCGCCTCGCGTTTCGCGGTCATCGCTCCATCTCCTCGAAGGATATCCGGCCGGTCAGCTCCGATCCCAGCCGGATCGAACGCCTGCCGACCTCCCGCAGCAGGTGCGCCAGGTCGGACGGCCGGGGATCGCAGCGGTCGATGGTGGCAAGCTTCAGCAGCATGGCCAGGTTGACCCCGCACACCACCTCCGCGGCGCGCGAGCCGTCCATCATGGCCATACACGCCTGGTAGGGGGATGAGCCCTGCAGGTCGACCAGCAGCACCACCCCCGCTCCGGCGTCGACCTGGTCGCAGGCCCGTTCGATGCGGGCCAGGGTGTCGTCGAAGGTCTCGTCCATCGACACCGAAACAGGCACCGCCGCCGGCAGCGCGCCCAGAATCCCCGCCACCGCGTCCAGCAGGCAGTCAGCCGCGCCGCCATGAGTGACCACGACCAGACCGACCATCGCGCCTTCTGTGAGCTTGCCCGGCATCATCCGATTTTCGCTTTCGTAGTGTACGCCATTCAGACTCCCCCGCCCCGCCCGATGTCCCGATGGCGCGCGGAAATGAAGAAGGTGTCGCCGAAACGCCGGGCCAGCTCCGCCACGACGGCCACCGACCGATGCTGTCCCCCCGTGCACCCGATGGCGATGGTGACGTGGGCCTTCCCCTCCTTCTCGAAACCGTTCAGGGACACCAGCAACAAGTCGCAGGCCTTGGACAAAAAGAGCTGCGTGTCGGGTTGCTCCAGCACGAACCGCCTCACCTCCTCGTCCTCACCCGTCAGCGGCGCCAGCTCCTTGACGAAGAAGGGATTGGGCAGGAAACGGACGTCCAGCACGATGTCCGCCTCCAGTGGAATGCCGTGCTTGAAGCCGAACGAAACCAGGTTGACCGGGAGCTGCGTTCCCGTGCCGCGGTGACGGTCCTGGATCAGCGCCCGCAGCGAATGCATGGTGAGGCCGCCGGTGTCGATGACCGCGTCCGCTTCCCCCCGCATCGGGCCGAGCTGGTTGCGCTCCAACATCAGGGCCGCCCGGATGTCGGTGCTCATCAGCGGGTGGCGCCGCCGGGTCTCGGAGAAGCGCCGGATCAGCACGTCGTCCGGCGCGTCCAGGAACAGCACCTCCAGCATGTGACCGGCCTCCCGGATGCCCGCCAGGATGAGGCGGCTGTCGGCCAGGAAATCACCGGAGCGCGCGTCGATGCCCAACGCCGCTCGCTCGGTCTCTTGCCGCGTCGACAGCAGCTGGACGAACTGGGGCAACAAAGGCAGCGGCAGATTGTCCGCGCAGTAGTAGTTGAGATCCTCGAGGGCGCGCAGGGCCGTCGACTTCCCGGCGCCCGACACGCCCGTCACGATGACCAGCCTCACGCGTGCTTCCCCCTCCCGTCCGTGGACCAGATCGCCTTCACGCCGTCACTCCACGTCATCCCGCCAGCGGTTGTCGCGGGCGTCGGCCAGCGCGCGGTCCAGCCGCTCCTGAAACTCTCGGGCCGAGTGATGACCGCGCACCTGCAGCAGCCGGTTGCGTGCCGCGACCTCGATCAGCGAGCTGATGTTGCGGCCCGGACTGACCGGCACCCGGAGCAGCGGCACCGGCACCTCCAGGATGGGATAGACCATCTCGTCCAGCCCCAAGCGGTCGTGGGTCTCGTTCTGATCCCACCGCATCAGCTCCAGCACCAGCTCGATCTTCTTTTCGTCGCGAACGGCCGCCACGCCGAACATGTCCTTGATGTTGATGATCCCCAGCCCGCGCACCTCCATGTGGTGCTTGATCAGCTCGGAGGCCCACCCCACCAGCACGTCGCCGGAGGTCCGGCGCACCTCGACGAGATCGTCGGCCACCAGCCGGTGCCCCCGCATCACCAGGTCCAGCGCCGCTTCCGACTTGCCGATGCCGCTCTTTCCGAGCAGCAGGATTCCCACGCCCAGGACATCGACCAGCACCGCGTGGATGCTGGCCGTGGGGGCGAGTTGCAGCTCCAGGTGGGTCTGGATGGCGTCGATGGCATGCGAAGACATCATGGGAGTCCGCAACAGCGGCACCCCGGTTCGTTCGCAGGCGTCGAGCAAGATGTTGGGGACGTCCAGCCCCTTGGTGACCACGATGCAGGCGGGGTTCAGGGCCACGAAGGCGCGCACCGACTCCTCAGCCACCTGCTCCGGCAGGGACGCGATGTAAGAAATCTCCGTGGAGCCCAGGATCTGCGCCCGCTCGGGATGTACCTGTCGCACGAAACCAGCCAGGGCCAGGCCCGGCTTCTGAATGCGGGACACCGTGATGCGGCGGCCCAATCCCCCCTCTCCCGCCAGCAACACCAGACGCAACCCGGCCTGCTCCTCCAGCAACGATCGGACGGTCAGGATTGGGACGTTGCCGCCTGCGGTCATCTCAGACCAGTGTAACCCAGTGCAACAGACGAAGGGCAGAGGAAGCCCGCCCCATCGGCCAGCGTGCCCTTACAGGACACCTTCAGTATTTGGCGTCCTCGTTGACTATCACCTGGTACATAGCCGCGGCGTCGGGCGCGGCCAGCAGCCGTTCGCGAAAGTCAGCATCGCGAAACAGCCGGGACAGGCGGGCCAGGGCTTTCAGATGCACCCCGGTGGAGCTGGCGGGAGCCACCAGCATGAAGACCAGGTGGGTGGGCTTGCCATCTATGGATTCGAATTCGATCCCGGCGCGGGCGCGACCGAGGACCCCCACCAGGCGGCCCACGGCGTCCAGCTTGCCGTGCGGGATGGCGATACCGTCGCCAATGGCAGTGGACGCGAGCAATTCTCGCTCTTCCAGCACCTTGCCCAGCACCAGTGGATTGACGGAGTCGACCCGCGCGGCGAGGTGCCGCGACAGCTCCGCCAACACGCCAGACTTGGTATCGGCGACCAGGTCGGCGATGACCATATCCGGGCCGAGAAAATCCGTAACCTTCAAGCCGTGACCTTCAAGTACTTGGGGACTTTGCCGCTGGCGCTGCTGCCTGGCGTCGCCTACACGCGGGCGTTGTCACGGCCCGTTTCAATGAGGCCGTAGTTGCCGTCGCTGCGCCGGTAGACAACCGAGACGTGTTTGGATTCCGCATCGGAAAAGACCAGAAACTGGCTTCCCAGCAGGTTGAGCTGCATCACGGCATCGTGGATGCGCAAGGTGGGGACGGTGAAGGTCTCCTCCTTGATCACGTTGAACGCGGGCGCCACCGGCGCTGACACCCCCGAGCCCCGCGGGGTTTCCGTCATTTCCAGCGGCAACCCGGCATCGGGCTCGATGGTCTCCGCCAGGATCACGCGCTCGCGCAGGGAGATCTGCTGATCGTGCGGCTTGTGATCGCGAATCTTCTCTTTCCATTTGCGCACCTGGCGTTCGATCCGCGCCACCGCCAGATCGATCGACGAGTACATGTCCTCGGTCGTCTCCTTGGCGTTGATCACCAGGCCGCTCGGCAGGGTGATGTTGATGTCCGCGACGTGATTGAA
>JBDSME010000460.1:0-2521 GCA_039916065.1 Polyangia bacterium | reverse complement strand
TGTGTGCCGGTGACATCGGACGGCATCAGGTCAGGCGTGAACTGAAGGCGCGAGAACGAAAGGTCCAGCGCCTGTCCCAGGGTGCGCACCAGCAAGGTCTTGCCCAGCCCGGGCACCCCTTCCAGCAACGCGTGCCCTCCCGCCAGCAGCGAGGTGACGACTCCCTCCAGCGCGGCCTCCTGGCCGACCAGGCGGCGCCCCACCTCCGCGATCAAGCTGTTCACGTCGGCGCGAAAACGTTCGACGGTGTTCTCCACCGATTCCACGGCAACGGTCATGGATTGCTCCTCGGTCGGATGAGCTGGAAATAGCGCCGCACCAAAAAACGTTTTCCCGCAGGCACATCCGCTGCCTCCATCGACTCCTCGACGGCCGCACGGTAATCGGAGAACACCCGCCGGTAGTCGGCGCTGGCGAACCCTCGCGCGGCGGCGCCGTTGATGATCTGCGCACGCGACGCTCCCGGCCCCTGGCCCGGCAGCAACGTCACCGCTGCGTCGTGCCCGGGGCGCCCGCCGTCGAGGTTCCGGCCGCGCGCGCCCAGCACCGGTCCACCGGCCACGTTGCCGACGCCGCCGCCTGCGGCTGCCTCCGCGCTGGAGCCGCCGCCGGACGAACTGTCACCGCCCCGCGGCGCGGCCGGGCCAGCCGACATTGCAGGATCGCCGGCGCCATCGCCGCTGGCCGTGCCGGCCCGCCGTTCCCACGCCGTGCCTGATTCTGGTCCTGGCCCTTGTTGCCGCCCTGATTCGTCCTCGGGGTCCCCACCTGGCCGCTGTCCTCTGGCCGCCTGCCCGAACCGGCGCAGCCTCCGCGGATCCTGGCCGGCTCCACCGGCCGCCGCTTCCCGACTGATTCGCTCCAGGAGCTGGCGGGCTGCTTCCGCAAATCGCTGTCGCGTCTCCGCGGTCCGACCTTCGCGTTGCAAGCGCGACAGGGCGCGGCCGCTATTTTCCGCCGTGCCACGACAGGCCTCCGCATCGCCCTGGCAGCCTCGTTGCCCTTCGTCCAGATCGCGACGGAGCTGCTCCAAGTACCGGCGCGGTTCACGCGCGACGGCAGCAGCGGGTCCGTTGGCGGGCGCCGTCTGCGCGCGCCCCGTATCCGCGTCGCTGCCGCTCGCAGGGGAGGCGGCCTCCAGGGATCGCGCCCCTGCTCCCGCCGCGGCGCCCAGCACTGCTCGGCCGACCTCGCCCGCGGCGGCAAGCCGCGCCGCCGCCGCTGTCGCTCTCGCCTCCGCACCCGCACCCGCACCCGCCGCGTCAGCCGATGCCGCAGTGGCCGCAGCAAGATCCTTGCTTGCCTCGCCCGCGGGCCCGTTCTTTTTCACCGCGCGGAGGGCCGCCTCCGCCGCGGCCCCCGCCGCTGCCGCGTCGAGAGCTGCCCGGGCGGCGCCCCCGGCGTCGCGATCCAGTCGCTCCAGGAGAGCCACCGCCGCCGAGGCGTTCATGCCGCCGCCGCCCGACAGCAGGGCGAGCAGGCGCTCAAATTCCCTTGCCCCTGCCGCCAAGAACGGATCTCCGGTCTCGCTTGCCGCCTTCAGCGCCGCCGCCGCCTCGTCGCGCTCGACCTCCAGCGCCACAGCAGATATCGCAACCCGCGTCTCGTTGGCGCCGCCTCCCGTGGCGCCGCCGGGTTCCGATATTTGCTGTCTCGCGACCGCCGCACCGGCGGCGATCCCACCGTGTCCCCATACCGGCCAGCGCGGTGGCGCGAACAGCGCCAGCGCCAGCGCCGCGGTGGCAATAGGCGCTAGCGCCATCCACCGCCACCGGGGTGCGGGGATAGCCCGCTCGGGTGGAACCCGTCGAACCCGCCGGATTGCCACGTCGACCAACGCGACCACGAAGGGGGTCGCGGTCACCGCGTCGGCCGTGAGGGTCACGGCCGCCAGAACACAGTCGTCCCGCCCGTGCCCGCTGCCCGCTAGGACATCGCCTTGCGCCAGCACCCGGTCCACCGCCCGCGCACAGGCCGCCAGCGTCACGTGACGCAGGCCTCCCACCGCCCCGCCGATGGCGACCGCCAAGCCCAGCGGAACCGCCACGGTGGTGAACCCGACCGGGCGACCGCCCCCCGTTGCACGAACGATCACCACACTCATGGCCAGGGCCGTGCTGGAGATTGCCCACGCCACACCCCCGGCCTCCAGGGCCGTTATCCAGCGCCGTCGGCGGCGCAGCCGGCCCATCAGTGCGAGCAGCACGGTTTGCCCGACCACCTCGACCACCGCGGCAGCTTATCACCTCGATCTCCGCCGCACCGGGCCGCCCCGGCGCCCCATGACAATAGTCAGGGGCCATTCCCGCTGCTCGGGTTAGGTCCTGAAGGCAGGTCCGAGGGCTACAAATAGTAATGATGCGCTCGCGACTTGCGGTTGGGCTCGGGATGATGTTCGCTGCCGCGCTTGTCGGTGTCGGGTGCGCGTCCGACGACACGCAGCTGGCCGGCTCGGGCGGCGCGACCGGCTCCGGCACAGGTGGCGTTGTGGCAACCGGCGGGGTGCCAGCCGTGGGTACCG